>JAJQDJ010000150.1 GCA_021202205.1 Erysipelotrichaceae bacterium | reverse complement strand
ATCAATGTTTTTTTATTTTAATGACGCACACGGTGCAAATGAGGTTTTATAATTTTATATGTGCATTTGATTATTATCCAAAATATCCTCGTGAAATTGGGTTCGATCAAATTGCATATGCAAAGGGACTAGAAAAGTGTGTTGAAGACAATTTTGATTATACGATTGAGAAGTATGGTACTATTCCTTCACAAAAGTTGGGTAGACCTGAAGTTATTTTAGATTAATTATGATATTTGATTGATTATTTGTGAAGAAATACTGAGAAGTAAGATGATGAGTAAAGATTTATCACAAGCAATTTTTCATTTTTGCCAGATTTTTCGCGATTATCCAAATTATTCATATGAAATAGGATTTAATCAAATAGAATATGCTAAAGAATTAGACAAATGTGTTGAAGATCATTTTGATTATACCATTGAAGAATATGGAACTATTCCACCTGTTAGAACAAGAAAAACTAATATAATATGGAATTGATTTTGTATGTATTGAAATCATTTATGAAAAAAGTTTACTCATAATAAAACCCCGAATTAAATACATTAAAAAATCATCAAAAACAATATGTTTTGATGATTTTTTTGATTTCATCATATATCATTTTAAATAATTCATGCCCCATTTACCCATTTCCATAAAGATAGGAAGCATAGCTTTTCCTGCATCTGTTAAACTATATTCTACGCGAAGTGGTACTTCATTGTATTGTTTTCTATTGATAATACCTTTACATTCAAGTTCTTTTAATGTAGAAGAAAGCATAGCATTGGTGATTTCAGGAATATTTTTTTTGAACTCTCCAAATCTAAGCACATTATTCATGAGTAATTGATAAATAATTTTAGTTGTCCATTTTCCTGCTAAAAGATCAATTGTCTTTTCTACTGGACAATCTTCATCTAAATTAGTGTTTTGAATCATTTCTGCAATTTCTTTGGCTTCCATTAGTAATCCTCCTATTAGTATGTTTAATCATACTATGTATGATTTTTCTGCGTACTTGTATCTACTTTTCATACATGGTATGATAATAATACCATTTGATAACAAGGTTATCAATATGTATATGATTCATAGAATGATAAGGAGGTATATGACTATGAATATGAATGAAGCTATTTATGAAAGACATACGGTACATAAATATATGGACAAACCTCTTTCAGATGATATTGTTGCTTTGCTTAATGAACGTGTGAATGATAATAATGAAAAATATGGATTAAATATAAAATTAATTACTAATAATTCTGATGGTGTTTCATCGTTAGCGAAGATTTCAGGAGGTAAGAATATCAACAATTATTTTATTTTAGCTGGAAAAGATACATCTGATCTTGATGAAAAATTAGGCTATTGTGGTGCTGATATTGTTCTTTATGCACAAACTTTAGGACTTAATACTTGGTGGATTGGTGGCATGGTGAGTAAAAAAGGTGTCAAGAAACATTTGGGTGATGATTCTTTGCGTAACAGTGGTGTTATCGTTGTGGGTTATGGAGCTGAATCAGGGAAACCACATAAATCTAAAACAGCTGCCCAAATTAGTAGTTATGATGGCGATGCACCTGCGTGGTTTGATGATGGCATTAAAGCATTACTTCAGGCACCTACAGCTATGAATAAACAAGCTTTTAATGTTAAGGGTCATGGAAATAAGGTTTCAATTACTTGTAGTAATAAAGGTTTTAGTGGCATCGATTTAGGTATTGGAAAATATCATTTTGAACTAGGTGCAGGTAAAGAAAATTTTGCATGGGAATAAGCTATTCACTATCTTTAATAATAACACTTTGGGTTGATGAAGATTATGTGACGCACACATTTTGAATTTAGTTATGAGAAGCTTCATAAAAAAACAATAGTAGATTTAAATAACCTGCTATTGTTTTTATATACTATAATTTTACATTAGGATTAGTATATCGACCTGTTTTTTCGGTCTTTTTACCATATTGAATAGCTTGCGTTGGACAACGATGAATGCATCCTAGACAACACGCACAATCGTCCTTAATCCATATTGGTTTTCCATTTTGTAATTTGATTAAATTTTTAGGACATATAGTTTCGCATAATCCACAGCCAATACAATTATCATTAATCCAAAAATTTTTGGTAGCTTTTCGTTGACTTGGAATAGCTGTTTTTTTAATGAGAAATTTCATTGGAGCTGGCATTTGTTTTGTTGTAATTGTAGCATGTTCTTGAGATTTGATACTTTCAATAACTTTGTTTAAACATATTTCTGCATTATTGAGCATTTTTGTTTGTTCATCTTTTGAAACCAAAGAGAACATAGGAATATAATTGTCTGGCATTTCTATCTTAAAAGCTGCATTTAGCTTAATCTCTTTTTTAGCTAATATTTTTGTCATTGTTTCTTCTGCACTTCCACAGCTTTTCCCACATGTGAAAACAGGAAATACATAACATTGATCTGATATGTTCTTTATAACTAGATTATCTAAGAATTCTGCTACTGCATATGACATATCAAAATTATAAGTAGGGCATACAAATCCAAGTAATTGGCTTTCTTTAATCTCTATTACTGTCATTTGATTTTTCATCATTTCATTAATCGAACATAAATCACTGCTCATTTTGGTGGCTATTTTTTGAGCACAATATTTGCTGTTACCTGTTCCTGAAAAGTATAATATCATTATTTAACCTCCTCGTATAATAAGTATAGTAAGATATATATCAGGTATATACCTTACAGTG
>JAJQDJ010000164.1 GCA_021202205.1 Erysipelotrichaceae bacterium | reverse complement strand
CCCGTAAAGTCATTAACATATAATTTCTTAAAAATAAACTTAATGACATTGTGGTACATATACTCTTTTAAGTGGAGAAAGAAGATATACTGCTTTAAAAGATCTAGTAGAAAAAGAAGAAATTGATCCAGAAATTCCTTGTCTTATATATAAAGTTAATAACAAGGTGGATGAATTACTGAAGCTTCATATTTTCAATGCACATGAAGAAATGACATCTTCTGATAAAGTCAATATTGTTTCTGATTTATTGGAAATATTAGATGAGGATCCAACTTTAAAACCTAAAGGTATAGAGACTCGTGAATGGATTGCACCTTTTATAGGGTGTAAAGCTAGAACAGCTCAAAAATATATTAATCTCGCCAAAGGAATTGTTCCTGAAAAAACAGAAGTAGTAATTGATTATAGTTATGCTGTTAAAATATTAACTGACAAGCTTTGCACAAAAGTTAAGATAAATAAAGGTAAAGCAACAATTTATTTTAATGATGTTGAAGATCTAAACAACATTTTAGAAAGAATGGGTGCTATAGAAAATATTTAAAATTTACACGGCAATATTGCCGTGTAAATCATTTAAGAAAGTAGGTGTTGTAAAATAGATGAAACATTCGTTAAATTTGATATGGTTTTTAATGAACTAGGCTACTCCAGATATGATAAAGATAATGATAGCATATTTTATATGAATGACAGTCATAGCAAAAGAATACTAATAGATTTAAGAGTACAAAAGATATTTATTTCATATTCATTTATAACTTTTGATGAACCGAGAACCATATTAGATGAACTTGGATGGATATAAACATTTTAAAGAAAAGAGGTGAAACGAATGTTAGAATTTAAATATGAACCAACAGAAGATCCTATGATTGATGCTAAAAAGAAGATTATAAAAAAATTTAATGATTTTTTAACCGACTCTTTAATTGAAGGATATGAACCTTTCAATGATGAAGGAGTAGACTATGCTTTATCAGATTATTCAAAGTTTGACATTATAGACATGGTATTAGGTGGAGAAGTTAATATTATAGATGATTATCTTCATGTTGATAATTATTCTGGCAGTATTGTAACGTATACAACAGATGAAGTAATTGAAATAGCTATGAATAATGAAGAATTTATGGAAATTGTAAACAAAGATGAATCTTTAAAAAACATATTAACATCTATTTTACCATCCGAAGATGAAAATGATTTTTGCATGTAAAGGATGTGGAGACACGTTTTTTTAAGTTACACGGCAAGATTGCCGTGTAGAAAGAAGTGATTACAATGACAATAGGTGATAACATAAAAAAACATAGAAAAGCAAAGGGCTTAACTCAACAAGAATTAAGTGAAATGACAGGTATTGCTAGAGAACAATTAAGCCATTATGAAACAGGTTTTATGACTCCTAGAATTCAGACATTAGAAAAAATATCAACATCCTTAAATGTATCATTAAATGAGCTTATGAAAGCAGATGAAAACAAAGATTATCATTTAATATTAACTAAAGATGAAATGAAATTTTTGATGGAAATGATGTCAATTATATCAAAAATAAATAAATCCTCACTTTTTACAGGAACATCCTTATATAATAATTTTCAGAATATTTTAGATAAGCTTTACATTATGTTTGATTTTGAAGATACACAATAAAAAAAGAAAGAGGTGATAATTTTAATGGATGAAAAACTAAGACATTTGTTGATTACTCTACAAGATAATGATTACAAATGGATAGCAGGTGATAAGGATGGAACAGTTTTGGCTTATAAGGTAAAGCCAAAGAAAAATCAGAATAATGGCTGGTGGGATTCCAAAAGCTATGATTGGATAATCTTAAATGATTTTTCTAATGTGGATTTATCTATATTTCAATGGAAAGATAGATCTCCTAGAAGCAATATCCAGATTATTATCTAATAAGAAATATTTAAGTGATAACACGGCAACATTGCCGTGTACTGTTTGAACAGGAACTGGAGTGAAAAACATGAATTATGAAATAGGTATTAATAATCAAATCTTTGATAACTATAGAGATGCCAATGATTATTACTGGTATATAATTAATAAGGTTGATACTTTTAATTTGATATTTTCAATTAATAATGAACAATTAATTGATACATCTATTCATATGGTGGATAGACATATTTCTTTATTCCAACTAATAATGGAAAAATTAACTTACAATTTTCTTAATGCTTTAAGAAAAGGATTGAGTGGGTATCAGGAGCGAGATTCAATTCACAAATGGAAACAAATTTATATTGATGATTTTACAGAACAGAATCATCTTGAACCGATTGATATAACTCATGAAATAACTGAAATTGCTGATTTCCTGACACCTTCTGAAGTTAATAGAATGTGCGATTTATGTACAAGTTATGATGTTGAAAATGGAAGTATAAAATCACATGAGCAGTTAGCATTGGAATATATGTCTATGTCCAGAGAAGAACTGATATATCAGTTTGAAACAAAATATGGATATGATTATCATGTTAAATATTATGATAGTTTATCTCAAAAAAATAAAGATGTAGCTCAAATATTAAGTGAACAATCATCATATTATCAAAGCTGGAAAAATGATTTAGCAATAGAAAAAACATCAAAAACAGTAGAAAGGGTATTAGAAAGGAGCAAAAATAATGTTTAATGTAGTCATATCAGGAAGATTTACTAAAGATCCAGAATTGGGTGAAATGAAAGATGGTATAGAATGTCATAAAATATAATGTAAAAAACAAGAAATCTAGTCAAAATAA
>JAJQDJ010000101.1 GCA_021202205.1 Erysipelotrichaceae bacterium | reverse complement strand
ACTGTAAGGTATATACCTGATATATATCTTACTATACTTATTATACGAGGAGAGATATTTGCACCATTGATTCCTGCATTGATTTGTGGTGGTTTGATTTTAGGTTTTAGAAATTGTATTGAATCTATTTACTTTTTTGAAAATGGTACAAAGACATTGGTCGATATTTCAGAATTCTGGAGTGGTGTTGATAGTTTCTTATGGTTGATTGGGGAAGTAGTGTTCCATTTCTTACCAGTTGGTATTGTGTGGTCTATTACTAAAAAAATGGGTACTACACAAATTCTAGGTATTATTTTAGGATTGACGCTTGTGTCTCCACAATTATTAAATGCTTATAATGTTGCTTCTACAGCTACTGCAGATATACCAGTATGGGATTTTGGTTTTGTTCAAGTACAAATGATTGGTTATCAGGCACAGGTTATTCCAGCTATGCTGGCAGGATTTGTATTAGTTTATTTAGAAAAATTCTTTAGAAAGATTTCACCAGAATATATTAGTATGATTGTTGTACCATTCTGTTCATTGGTACCAGCTGTCTTAATTGCTCACACTGTTGTAGGACCTATTGGATGGACTATTGGTTCTTTTATATCAGATGTTGTTTATGGTGGATTGACTTCTAATTTTGGGTGGTTGCTTGCAACATTCTTTGGCTTATTATATGCACCTTTGGTTATTACAGGTTTACATCATATGACAAATGCTATTGATACACAATTAGTCAGTTCATTTGGTGGAACAATCTTGTGGCCAATGATTGCCTTATCTAATATTGCGTAGGGTTCTGCTGTTTTAGCCATGGTTATATTACAAAAGAAAAATGATAGAGCACAACAAGTTTCTATTCCAGCTTGTATTTCATGTTATTTAGGTGTAACTGAACCAGCATTGTTCGGTGTCAATTTAAAATATATGTTTCCATTTGTTTGTGGTATGATTGGTTCAGCTTGCGCAGCAACTTTCTCAGTCGCAAATGGTGTTATGGCAACTTCTATTGGTGTTGGTGGTATTCCTGGTATCCTATCTATCTTTCCTCAATATATGTTACAATTTGCGATTGCTATGATTATTGCGATTGTTGTATCCTTTACATTAACTTATATTGTTGGTAAGAAACGCTTAACAGATGAAGATTTATATGGAGAAAGCATTGAAGATACAAAAGATACTGAATTATTTATATCTCCTTTACAAGGTCAAATCATACCTATTACAGAGGTTCAGGATCAGGTATTTTCTACAAAAATGATGGGTGATGGTTTTGCCGTAGATTTAACAGATGGAAATGTCGTTGCACCTTTTAGTGGCGAAATTGTTATGACTTTTCCTACCAAACATGCATATGGCATTAGAAATGATGATGGTTTAGAAGTATTGATTCATTTAGGCATGGATACTGTTGAATTAAATGGGGAAGGTTTTGAAAGTTATGTTGAAATGGGTGATAAAGTAAAACAAGGACAAAAAATAGCTAAAGTTGATATAGATTTTATTAAATCAAAAGGAAAATCAATAGTATCACCAGTTGTCTTTACATCTAAACATGAAGTAACTTTATTGGAAAATAATCTTATTAAAACAAAACAAAAACAAATTATTGAAATTATGTAGAGGTAGCATATGTCAAATTTTAAAGATAAAGTTGTTTATCAAATCTATCCTAAGTCATTTAAAGATAGTAATAATGATGGTATTGGTGATTTAAAAGGCATTACCAATGAACTTGATTATTTAAAATTATTAGGTATTGATTATATTTGGATAACTCCTTTCTTTGTGTCACCACAAAACGATAATGGCTATGATATTACTGATTATTATCATATTGATCCTATCTATGGCACAATGGAAGATTTGGATGAATTAATCAAAGAAGCAGATAATAGAAATATAGGTTTGATGTTTGATATGGTCTTTAATCATACCTCAACAACACATACCTTGTTTCAAAAGGCCTTAAAAGGCGAACAGAAGTATAAAGATTACTATTTCTTTAAAAAACCCGTCAATGGTGGCATGCCTACAAATTGGGAGTCTAAATTTGGTGGCCCTGTATGGGAATATGTTGAAGAGTTTGATGAATATTATTTACACTTATTTGATAAAACACAAGCTGACCTTAACTGGGAAAATCCTGATGTAAGAGCAGAATTAGTAAAAATATTAAATTTTTGGATTGATAAAGGAATTAAGGGATTTAGATTTGATGTTATTAATCTAATTAGCAAGAATGCTTTTGAAAATGATAATCAAGGTATTGGTAAAAGATTTTACACTGATGGCAACAAGGTTAATCAATATCTCAATGAATTAAATAATAAAACATTTGGAAGATATAATGATATTATAACAGTTGGTGAAATGTCAGCAACTACCATAGAAAATTGTGTCAATTATACCTATCCAGGTAACCATGAATTAGATATGACATTTAATTTTCACCATTTAAAAGTAGATTATCAAAATAAAGAGAAATGGACAGTTATGGATTTTGACTTTCAGGAGCTCAAGGAACTCTTTAACTATTGGCAAGTCGGTATGCAAATTGGTCAAGGATGGAATGCTTTATTTTGGAATTGTCATGATCAGCCTAGAAGTCTATCACGTTTTGGTAATGATGCAAAATATCATGATGAATCCGCTAAAATGTTAGCGACTGCTATACATATGCAAAGAGGAACCACTTATATTTATCAAGGTGAAGAAATAGGTATGACGAATAATTATTTTAAAAACCTCATTTGCACCGTGTGCGTCATTAAAATAAAAAAACATTGATT
>JAJQDJ010000002.1 GCA_021202205.1 Erysipelotrichaceae bacterium | reverse complement strand
CAACTATTAAAATACTCTTTTTTATTTAATTGTCCTTGACAAGGGGTACACTTTAGAAAAAAAGACTTTTTTCATATGTATCACCAAGATACTATATGATAAAAAGTCTTTTTATATGTTAAAGTATTCTTTAATTATTTCTTTTTCACTAAACGGTAATGGTTCATTATTATCAATGATTTGATAAGTTTCATGTCCTTTGCCCAGGCATAATATCACATCATCTTTTTGAGCTAAAGACAATGCATAATGAAGGGCTTCTTTACGATCTTCGATAATAATATAATCTCCTCCAATACGATTGATACCTTCAACAATATCTAAACATATATCATGAACATTTTCACCTCTAGGATTGTCTGCCGTCAAAATAGAATAAGCATGATATTTTGCCACAACTTCACCAACATCATAGCGTCTCTTTTTATCACGTTTACCCCCCGCACCATAAACACAAATCAATTTATGAGGATGATAAGCACTGATAGTTGATAAAATACTATCAAATGATAATGCATTATGAGCATAATCAATAATAACTGTATAAGATTGTTGAACAGGTATAATTTCTACCCTACCAGGTACTCTTACTTGTTTTAATGCTTGTTTGATATATGGAACATCAATAGATAATTGTTGACATATCATGATTGCAACCAAAGAATTATAAACACTAAATTCTCCAGGAATATTGGTTTCAAAGGTATCTTTTATCAATCCTTGAGTCTTAAATATTACACCCAATGTTCCATCACCCTTAGATAAATGGATATCATAGCCTTGTAAATGACTATCATGATGAATAGAATAAGTAAGTATTTGACATTGTGCGTTATCTATCATATCTGTATAATGTTCATCATCCTTATTAAAAATACCAACTTTACACATTTGAAAGAGCATCTTTTTACAACTCATATAATGTGCAAAATCTCGATGTTCATTTTTACCAATATGATCAGGAGAAAGATTGGTGAAAATACCATAATCAAAATCAACGCCTGTCACACGATGAAGCATCAATCCTTGTGATGAAACCTCCATCACACAATATTCACAACCACATTCTATCATTTCATGCATGAGTCGCTGTAATTCAAAAGATTCTGGTGTCGTGTTTTTGGTTTCATGATACACACCATTAATAATAGAACCTATTGTACCTATAATCCCAACTTTTTTATGAGCTTTTGTCAGAATCGATTCTAACATATAAGATGTCGTTGTTTTCCCTTTTGTTCCTGTAATACCAATAACTGTCATTTTACGACTAGGATGATCAAAAAATGCAGATGATAGTAATGCTAAAGCAATACGTGAATTTTTAACCTTGATATAAGTTATGCCTTCATGATAAGAAACTTCTCTTTCTACAACAATCACTTTAGCTCCTCTATCAATAACACTATCTATAAAATCATGACCATCAACATTGGATCCAACAATACATACAAATAAGCTATGATTGATAACTTTTCTAGAATCATAGTCTATTTGACTAACTTCAATATTAAAATCACCATATAATAAAGTATAATCTATTTCTGTTAATAATTTTTCTAATTTCATTATTTCTCACCAAAAATATTATAAGCTAAAAACATGCTATTGAAAAGAAAAACTTAAAGATGTTCAATCTTTAAGTCACCATGTTTATTAGTGCAAAATATCTATAAGCTAAACCACTAAATAATTGTATAATTTTATTTGTTTTCTTCGTTGTCTTTTACCTTATCACGATGTTGATTATCTATAATATTTGGGAAAGCATTAAAAATATGACGATCTGAATAGCCAGTATGTTGTATATATTTTTGATAATGAATACCATTTTCCTGACGTATTGTTTCTAATAACTCTGAGAAATCTTTTTGTCTTTCTTCCATATCCAAACGCATTTTTTCATTATATTCTTCAATTAATTCAATTATTTCATCCAATCTTTCATCCAAATGAGCTAATGCAATAATCGTTGTCAATAAATCACCAATAAAGATAGTAGAACTTGCAGTGGCTACAATAACTAACGGTATCAATTCATATTTTAATAACTTATTAAACAAGTAAGGTTGCACATATTTCACACATGCAATACTAAATATTCCAAAAGCTATAAAGCCTTCTAAACATACTCTACCATTAACGTTAAAAGCACGATCACTATAATCCCACCATCTGCGATGATACAAAGTTTCCATACCCCATGAAGTGATATATTCTATCACACAAGCCACAAAACCTCCTTCAATAAAGATAGATAAATAACTTTCATTCGCTGAAAACAAAAGAAAAACAATCACTGCCCCAACACCATATATAGGAATAATAGGTCCATTAAGGAATCCTCTATTTTTAATTTTATAATGTCCTATTATTGGCATGAGAAATGACTCCCAAATCCATCCTGCAAAACCATATATATAAAATGAGATTATAATAGCACAAATATACTTTTCCATAAAACCTCCAAAAATACAAAAAAAAGTTACTAAGTAACGCATAAAAAAGTGGAGCTTAGCGGGATCGAACCGCTGACCTCCTGCGTGCAAAGCAGGCGCTCTCCCAGCTGAGCTAAAGCCCCAAAACAACTATATGATGGGCCTAAATGGATTTGAACCATCGACCTCACCCTTATCAGGGGTGCGCTCTAACCAGCTGAGCTACAGGCCCATTAATGACTGCTCAAATATAATAGCATAACTACATTTTTTCGTCAACACTTTTTTACTTTTTTCAAAATAACCCGTATTGTAAAATGAAACTGGAATTAAGGGAGGGCTGATTTGGAGGGGAGCC
>JAJQDJ010000012.1 GCA_021202205.1 Erysipelotrichaceae bacterium | reverse complement strand
AAATTGCGCTATTTTCACTAATTAATTATTGAAATTGAAGTGCGAAACTTGAGTATAATAATAATTATCATCTATTATTTCTTTAAAATCTTCTACACCCGTTGAAATTCTTTTCATGATTATGCTCCTTTCTTTTTGTTATAAGAATTATAACATAGAATTTATACAAATACCAATATACAATAATTCAATATTTATATATCCACTATTTTATATTAATAGATAAAATTTGTCTCAATAATTGTAAAGTGATGTTCATATTTTTTTGTTATTGTTTCTGTTATTCACCACAGTACCTTCAAAGTAAAAGGAGAATCACTTTTCAGTAATCCTCCTGGTAAAAACTTATTGCCTTAATAATAGGGCTATGTATGATCAAGCAATTGATTTATATATCGTAATTCCTAATAATAAATAATATGGTAATATTTCCTGAATAATGGCTTATCAGGAGTTGACAGTGGCGTAATTTAAGCTATCATTCGTGCTAACACTTTTGCTAACACAATCGAAAAACAGACGACATCAAGGCATATCAAGTAAAAATCCTGGATTTAAAAAAACAAATGATTAAATGGGATAAATTTTAATTTCAAGAAAAATATCATCAAGTGATTCAAAATGATATAGCGTTCTCTAAAGCTGAGGATAAAATATCTCAATATGCGAGTGAATATTTCTCATTCCAATCTCATTCCTATGATATGCATAAAGCAGGTGGAACAATTGGTCATGGTGGAGTAATCAGTGCTATGAGTGAACAGGAAATTATCGATGATTTATCAAAGGCACAGGAGATTGTACAAAACAGTGAAGCCTTTGCTTATCCATTTGGTGATGTCACAGATGAAGGAAAAGCAGCAGTCAAAGAAACCGATATTTTGTGCTTTCACAACGAATTATGGCAAGGTAAAGGTTGGAGATGATTTAACTTATTTATCAAGAATTAGAGTTATAGGGGAAGCATCTCTTTCAAACTTTATCGCATCAATCAATTAAAAAAGACCTTTCGGTCTAAATATGAAATATTTGATTTTGATGTGTCACATCGAGTATTTTGGTATGATGAGGATTATCAAGATGCTCTTTTTTTAATGATTCACTAATACTATAATCACCAAAATAATGAATCGGTAAAATATAGCGACTATTAATATTTTGCATAAAATATTGCAAGCCTAAAAGATAATCATCTCCTTGTCTTTTATCTACAACAATACAAGCTAAATCAATGTTTTGATGAATTCTACTTATTTCTTGTTGATAAATCTTACGTTGCCACTCATTATTGATATCAGGTTCACCTTCCCAATGCCACCAATGAAGATCACCTGCAAAATAAATAACTTGATTTTCTACTTCAACAATATAAGCAACTCCTTGATCGGTTGATATAAGTGTATTAAATCTTATATCATCTACCTGTTAGCTTTGGTGAGGTTTGACATACATTGCTTGACGATGACTATGAATATCATTAGATAAAATATAATGGATATCAGGATGCTCTATATGAAATATTTGTCTATTATAGTGATCATCATGACTATGACTTACAAAAACATAAAGTGGCTTATCATGATTGAACTTTAAATCACCTTGATAATAATCAAATAATAAAAGATGCTTCTTTAATTCAATCAAAGTACCACTATGATATAAATGTGTAACAATCATAAAAAAATAACATGTATAACATGTTATTCTTCATCTCCTTCGTCATAATTTGATACATTATGGAATACTTGGTCAACATCATCACAATCATCTAATAACCCCATTAATCTTTCAAATAATACCATATCATCATCATTTAATTCAACAGTACTTTGAGGTGTTGTAGTGATTTCATCTACATCAAATTCAACATCTGGTTTTGCTTCTTCTATAGCTGTTTTAATCTTGTTAAGATCTGTTGGTTCACCAGTAATCTTGATTTTACCATCATCCATAGTAACCAAATCCTTTGGTTCTACATCAGCCATAATCAAAGCATCCAATGCTTCTTCTTCATCCATACCACCAAAAATAACAGTACTTTCAATATCATATAAATATGAAACTGATCCTTCAGCACCTAATTTAGATTTAGATTTTGTAAATGCTGGACGAACTTGTGAAATTGTACGATTGATATTATCTGTTAAACACTTAACAATTAATGTTGATTTACCTGGACCAAAACCTTCAAATTGAATTGGTTCATAATTCTCAGTCGCACCACTCTTGACTTTATCTATAGCACGCTTAATAACATCAGCTGGAACTTGTTCCTTCTTGGCTTTTTCAATTAAACGTCTTAAAGCTAAGTTACCATCCGGTTCAGGACAACCTGCTTTCGCAGCTAAATAAATTTCCTTACCGTAACGTGAATATAATTTGGCTTTCTTAGCTGCAGTTTTTGCCATTGCAACTTTACGCACTTCATGTGCTCTACCCATGAATAACTCCTCCTTTTTACAATTACTTTGATATTATAAACATATTTTCAATCTTTTTCAATAAGAAATACATAATATAAGCACAGTTTTGTTTGCATATTTTATGAAAAAATATGCATTTTTATTTACTTAAAGATATAGACTATTAATATGTTGTAATTGTATTTGTTATAATACTAAAATATAAATCTTATAATTTGTATATATATTAAAAGGACTGTCAAAAAGCATACAAAAAGAAAGTTGTAAGAAGAAAATTTTATGACATTTGAAAACTTAAGAAATGCAAATATTTTTAAATAGCATTCACAGAATATTTTATTTATTACATAAAAGCATTGATTTAATCGTTATTTTT
>JAJQDJ010000298.1 GCA_021202205.1 Erysipelotrichaceae bacterium | reverse complement strand
TATAAAAATTAAATTTTTTTCATCTTAATTCCACTTTCTGCTTGCAATTCGGGGTAATATAATCTTCTGTACGTTTATCTTTAGGAAATGAGAATAACTCTTCAGTTTTGCCATATTCAACCATTTCACCTACTAAGAAGAATGGTCAGCAATACGTGATGCTTGTTGCATGTTGTGTGTAACAATAGAGATTGTATAACGGTCTTTTAATTCCATTAACAATTCTTCTATTTTTAATGTAGAAATTGGATCCAATGCAGAAGTTGGTTCATCTAATAAAATAACATCTGGTTCTACTGCTAAACATCTAGCTATACATAAACGTTGTTGTTGTCCTCCTGATAAACCTAATGCAGAAGTATGCAAACGATCAGAAACTTCATCAAATAAAGCTGCATTTTTTAAACTGGTTTCAACGATTTCATCTAATTTCTTTTTATTTTTGATACCATGAATTCGAGGTCCATAAGCAATGTTATCATAAATAGACATTGGGAATGGGTTAGGTTGTTGGAATACCATTCCAACTTTTTTACGTAAGACTGTTGTATCAACTTTTGAATCATAGATATCTTCACCATCTAATAATATTTGACCAGTTATTTTTACCCCATCAACATAATCATTCATACGATTGAGTGTTTTAAGATATGTCGATTTACCACAACCTGATGGTCCAATAAAGGCTGTAATAGCATGTTCTACAATGTTTAGGTTGACACCTTTTAAAGCATGTTTTTCACCATAATATAAATCTAAGTTTGTTGTTTCAATTTTATTACTCATTTTTTAATCCACCTTGTTTACATCAAATTTTCTTGTAATCCACTTTGCGAGATAATTTAAGATTAAGACAATAACAATTAATACTAAGGCAATAACAAATGCATAGTCATAGTTTGCTTTTTCCATTTCTAAGTATATTTGAATTGTCAACGATCCACCACTTGAGAATATGTGTGTGAGCCAATTTGTAGGTAATGCTGCTACTGATCCAGCTGTGAATAATAAAGCTGCAGATTCAGCAACGATACGACCCATTGATAAGATAACACCTGTTAAAATGCCTGGCATAGCACTAGGAAGTAAGACAGTTCTAATCATATACCATTTAGTTGCACCAATACCCAAAGCAGCTTCACGATAGCTAGGCGGTACGGCATTTAAAGCAACTTGCGTGTTACTCGACATAATTGGTAAAATCATAATAGCCAAAGTTAAAGCACCTGTTAAAATAGAATAACCCAAACCTAAAAATTCACCAAAGAATAACCTACCAAACAAGCCATAAATAATAGATGGGATACCAGCTAATATTTCTGTTGTAAAAGAGATAATTGTTACAAATTTTTGATTCGTTGCATATTCATTTAAATAGATTGCTCCACCAATGCTAATTGGACATGATATTAATAATGTAATAACAATTAAATATATTGTATTAATAATGTTTGGTAAAATACCAAATGTTTTCTTTAATGTACTCTTGACACTGACTAGATAACTAAAATCAAAAGCTGGCACACCTCTAATAACAATATATCCAATAATAATATCAAGTATGCCTACTGCTAAAATACTGCAAAATTGAACTAAAAACGCTAAAACGTTATCACTCATCCTGTGTTGTTTATCATAAATACTGACTTTATTTTCCATTATCGTCTCCTCCTTTAATTAAGAATGTTAAGACAATGTTAATAATAATGATAAAGACAAATAGTACCAAACCAATCGTAAATAGAACTTCTCTGTGTGTTCCAGAAGCATAACTCATTTCAGATACAATGCCTGTTGTCAAGAAACGGACTGAATTAAATAAGCCAGGAGCATTAACAGAGTTACCAGCTACAAGCATAATGGCCATAGCTTCTCCAATTGCTCTAACAACGCCAAGGACGATTGCTGACATAATACCATTTTTAGCAGCTGGTAAAACAACTCTAAAGATTGTTTGAACTTGACTAGCACCCAAAGCCAAAGAACTCGTTCTTAAATCATCAGGAACAGTTTGAAGCGATGTTTCTGTCATATTGATAACAGTTGGTAAAATCATAATGGCCAAAACCAAAATAGCTGATAATAAGTTTGCACCACCAGTAAATTGATGAGTTGTATTTCCTGCAAAAACCATTTTTTCTAATTTATAAATAGTAGGACAGATAAGTAAAATACCCAATAAACCATAAATAACTGATGGAATACCAGCTAATAATTCAATAGCTGTTTTCAATATTTTTCTAACATTTGGAGCTGCTATTTCAGATAAATTCACAGCTGTTAAAATACCAATTGGTACACCAATTAAAATAGCACAAAATACACCAACAATAGAAACCAGGATAATGTTTAAGATACCATATTGAGGATCACTCGCCGTTGGTGCCCAAACATTAGAGAATAGAACTTCTGTAATACCAACTTCAAATAAAGCTGGTGTTCCAGAGATCAACATATAAGCAGTAATAGAGACAACTGCAACAATTGATACAACTGCACAACAAGTAAATATAATGGCAGCTATTTTTTCAATCGTGGACTTCGTTTTACTATTACTCTTAATCGAAATAAATTGTTTGTCCATATTTTAACTCCTTTTTATTCTCTCTAATTAACATCCATATCTTATATCTTTTTAATTTTACATAATATCAAAGTTACGTTTAATATTTGTTAAGAATATGTAAATCATTGGATATATCATACTTAGTTATCTTAAGATTGCATAAAAAAAGAACCTTGCGGTCCAATGTCATTAAGTTAAGATTTGATGACATTCCCCTTCTCAAAAATGAGAAGGG
>JAJQDJ010000029.1 GCA_021202205.1 Erysipelotrichaceae bacterium | reverse complement strand
TAATTGAATAATACCCATTTGTGAAATTGTTCACAAATGTGATCTCTTTTTAGTGTGCCCTTTTTTATAGTAGCCTAGTAAAATTTCAATGAATTTATTTAAAAATCTTTTAAATTTCTTCTTGACATTTTACCAGACGACTATAAATAAAAGTCCTAATCATAGGACTTTATTTTACATATGATATTGTAATATAACGATTTCTACCTTCGCCTTTACTTTCAGTTTTTAAATGATCCATAGTTGCAATAACTTGATGAATCACTTTTCTTTCATCTGCTGGTAAAGGATCTAATTTCATATCAACTTTAGTGCGTTGTACTTGTTTACCAAATCTTCTTGCCATACCTGCGACTTTTTTATAACGATTTTCTTTATAACCATTAATATCTAAACTAATTTCAATACGTTTTTTAAATTCATTTTGTACAGCATTTTTAGCAATAAAGTTTAATGCTCTTAAAATAACACCATTTTTACCAATAAGAATTGAATTGTTATCAGTATTGATATTGACATAAATACGACCATCTTGAATATAAGAAATTGTTTCTACTTCAAATTCCATATTTGTAAGTGTTTTTCTCACAAAATCTTCTAAATATTCCTGTACCATACCTTGATGATAACATTCAATAACAACTTTTTTATGAAATAAAGTTTTCTTTTCTTCAATAATTTCATAAGTCAATTCATCAGGTGTAATGCCTAAATCTTGACAAGCAAGTGAAACAACTTCTTCTTCATTTTTTCCTTCATATGTTTTCATAATTTTGCCCGTCCTTATTTCTTCTTATCATTTTTTTCAATTATAAATAATTGAATAAATACAGTTCTTAAAACAGTAATAACACTTGTCGTAATCCAATATAAAGACATCGCAGTTGGTAATGATAATGAGAACCAAACAATCATTGCTATCATAACATAATTCATTGTCTTCATAGATTGTTCCTGTTGTGTTCTACGATATTTCTTATTACGTCTTAACATAATATTATTGATTTCAATTGCGAAAAATTGAGATAAACCAACTAATGCTACAACAATAAAATATTGAAAATGTCCTGATTGAATCATCGTCATAGGTGTAGAACCTAATTGTAAAGTTAAGAAAGTTGTAGAATACAAAACTTCAATTCTTTGAACTGCCTGATACATTGCTAACATAATTGGTAATGTTATAAATGTAATCAATGAACTCCACATACTTACACCATGCTTTTTATATAAAGCTTGCATTTCTGCGCTTTGTCTCATTTGTGAAGCTTGATCATTTCGTCCAGCATATTTTCTTTGAATTTTTTCTAATTCAGGTTGCAATAATTGCATCTTTTGACTAGATACAGTCGACTTTATCATAATTGGTAAAATCAATAAATTAATAAAAATTGTTAACGCTACAACACCCCATGCAACATTACCGGTTAAATCAGTAACCCATAGAATTCCTTTGGCAATTGGAATTGTCAATAAGAAATCAAACCATCCAGCTGATAAACTCCACTCTGTATCAGCTGTAATTGCTCGTGAAGCAATTAAATTTCCATCTGAATCCAAATTAGCTGTACATCCAGCTAATAAGAATACAACTGCTATTAACGCAACAATTTTTATATATTTCTTTGTACGTTGATCTAAACACATTTCTATTTTTCCATCCTTTTATTTATTTTGTCATAGAGATAGTTTAATTCTTTTAGATTATCTTTATATGAACAACTAAGATATTTATTTCTAACTATGACAATATAATCCATACCCTTCTTCTCATCAAAAACTTCTTTAATCATCATTCTTACTTGTCTTTTTACTTTATTACGAGTTACTGCATTTCCTAATTTTTTACTAACTGATATGCCAACTCTCATATGACTTTCATTTTCATCATAATACATCACAAAACATTGGTTAGATACACTTTTTTTCTTTTTAATAATACGTTGAAAGTCTTCATTTTTCTTAATTCGATATTCTTTTTTCATATTTTTTTAGAAAAAAAACCACATTAAAGTGGTTTTTTATATTAGGCAGATAATACTTTTCTTCCTTTCTTGCGGCGACGAGCAAGTACTTTTCTTCCGCCTACTGTTGCCATTCTAGCTCTAAAACCATGAGTTTTTGATCTTTTTCTTTTGTTTGGCTGATATGTTCTTTTCATTTGTAACACCTCCAAAATCTATAATTTTTTATACACACTAACATATGCCTCATTATTATAGATTTTTTAAATGTATAAGTCAATGGAAAATTTGAAATTTGTTTTGTAAAAAACCTAAGTTTTTATGCGATAAATACTACAACAAGAGTATAAACAATTAAACTTACAATAATAAATAAGGATACAAATGCACTTGTAAAAGCACTATCATCTTCATTTTCATATAATGGCTCTATAACTGGCATTAATCCAAATCCAGTTGGTGCTGTAAAATAAAGTATTGGAGCCATCATATATGTCTTATCTTCCATTAAATCAGGAAATAAAACAAAGAATCCAGCAATAATAGCTATACCAGCAACCAATTTCATACCTATTAATTTTATAATAGGAGCTAAAGTGTTTTTATCAATATTTAAATCATAACCTAAACAAAATAATATCATTGATACAATTGGCGTTGTAGCTTGATCAAATGTAGCTGTAATTGTATCACCTAAAGGTGAAGCTATTAACCAACTATAGATACCTGTTAAATTTAATACCAATCCTATAATAACTGCAATCACAAATGAATTAGAAAGAATACTTTTAACCCCAATGTCATTAAGTTTATTTTTAAGAAATTATATATTAATGACTTTACGGGTTTA
>JAJQDJ010000061.1 GCA_021202205.1 Erysipelotrichaceae bacterium | reverse complement strand
GCCCTCCAAATCAGCCCTCCCTTAATTCCAGTTTCATTTTACAATACGGGATAGATGATACTTTACTTGTTCCATGCATCATATCTATATCATATAAAGCTCTTGATATATAATTATCTTCTAATTCTAGTTTATAGTGATAATAAGGTTCTAATAATAGGGATTTCCCTATCTTTAAACCTTGCCGTATTGCACGATAAGTGGCCTCACGAAAGTCACCACCTTCAGTATGTTTTGGATGATATCGAGCTATTAATAGCGATATTTTTATATCTGTAATAGGTGACCCAGTGAGTACACCAACATGTTCTATTTCTTGTATATGAGTGAGAATCAGTCTTTGGAAATGTCTTGATAAATCATCTTCTTTACATTTTGATTCAACTTGTATACCACTACCTAAAGGTAGTGGTTCTAGTAATACATGAACTTCTGCATAATGTCTTAGAGGTTCAAAATGACCAACACCTTCAATCGGTTCAGCAATAGTTTCCTTATATAAAATACATCCATGATCAAAATCAATATCTTCATGAAATCTTTCTTTGACCATTGTTTTGAGTATTTCTGTTTGAACTTGGCCCATAAGTTGAACATATATATCTCCGTTATCAATAGATAAATGAAGTTGTGGATCTTCTTTGGCTAATAAAGACAAAGATTGATACATTTTATTGGTATCACTATTTTTATCTAAAACAATACGATAAGTCATATAAGGTGTTAGCAAAGGTGATAATGTATCTTGTGATAATCCTATACTTTCCCCTGCAGCAAGCTTTGTGGGGCCTTTTAAGACAACGACATCTCCAGCTTTTGCATGACTGACTAATTGATACTTTAATCCTGAATAAAGTCTTATTTCATCTATTTTCTCATCAAAAATTGTTTCTTTTGTTTGAATATCCCCACCTAATATTTTGATATGTGTTAATCTCACATTGCCTTCATGACTTATTTTAAAGCCCTGTGCTGCAAATGTATCATTGTATAGTGGTTGCAATGTGTAATCATTTAATCCATCTAATAACTCCTTAACACCATCATTTTTTAATGCTGAACCAAAATAGACAGGAAATATACGTCTATCATCAATAAGTTTAGCAATATCTTTATTATCTATTATTCCACTATTTAAATAATCATCTAATAAAGAATCATCACACAAAGCTATATTTTCATATGTATCATCATTGTTAAAAATAATACATCTATCACCTATTTTGTAAAGTAAATCTTTAAATAACACTTCTTTATTTAAAGGTGTCAAGTCCATCTTATTAACAAATATAAAGACTGGCACATGATAATGTTCTAACAACTGAAAAATGGTTTCACTATGTGATTGCATCCCATCTATTCCGCTAATAACAATAATAGCATAATCCAATATCTGTAGTGTCCTTTCCATTTCACTTGAAAAATCAACATAGCCAGGAGTATCTACTAAAACAAATTCTGTATCTTTATATTGAAAATTGGCTTGTTTGGAGAATGTGGTAATACCTCGATCTCTTTCTTGCTTATCATAATCTAAAAAAGCATCTTGATGGTCCACTCTACCCATATGCCTAATTTGACCTGTTAAATAAAGAAGGCTTTCTGACAAAGTTGTTTTTCCAGCAACAACATGAGCAAGAATACCAATAACTATCTTCTTCATCTTATCCACTACCTTTTTAAATTTTAACACGATTCTATTTTTCAAACAATGGATATAGTTTATTAAGAAAATATAATGGATATAGTTTATTAAGAAAATATAAAAAAGAACCTGCTTCCACAGGTTCTAATGTCTTAATTAAGCTTTTCCAACGCTTCCGAATAATTCCATTTTTTCTTTAACACATTGTTGAATTGCAGCAGCTCCAGGAGCTAATAATTTACGAGGGTCATAACCTTTACCTTGTAAATCTTTACCTTCTTCGATGTACTTACGAGTAGCTTCTTGGAAGTATAATTGACATTCAGTGTTAACGTTAACTTTAGAAACACCTAAAGTGATAGCTTTCTTAACCATATCTTCAGGAATACCAGTACCACCATGTAATACCAAAGGCATAGTTCCTGTTTCTTGTTGAATAGCATCTAAGGCATCAAAGTCTAAACCTTCCCAGTTATCTGGATATTTACCATGGATATTACCAATACCAGCTGCTAAGAAGTCAATACCTAAATCAGCAATCATTTTACATTCTTTAGGATCTGCAACTTCACCTTTACCAATAACACCATCTTCTTCTCCACCAATTGAACCTACTTCTGCTTCAACTGAAACACCTTTAGAATGACATAAAGCTACGATTTCTTTAGTCTTTTCGATGTTTTCTTCGATTCCATAATGAGAACCATCAAACATAATTGAAGAGAATCCAGCAGCTAATGCAGCTTTTGCACCTTCATAACTACCATGATCCAAATGTAAAGCAACTGGTACAGTGATTCCTAATGAATCTACCATTGCGTTTACCATAGCGCTAACTGTTGTATAACCAGTCATATATTTAGCAGCTCCTTCAGAAACTCCTAAGATAACTGGTGATTTTAATTCTTCTGCAGTTAACAAGATTGATTTTGTCCATTCTAAGTTGTTGATGTTGAATTGACCAACAGCATAGTGACCTGCTTTTGCTTTATCAAGCATTTCTTTAGCTGAAACTAATCCCATTTTTAATACTCTCCTTTTCAAATTTTCTTATATTTATATCATACACCGTTTTTTGAAAAATTTCCATAGATATTCACTTTTTTAATGCAAAAGTTAAGTTACCCGTATTGTAAAATGAAACTGGAATTAAGGGAGGGCTGATTTGGAGGGCAG
>JAJQDJ010000185.1 GCA_021202205.1 Erysipelotrichaceae bacterium | reverse complement strand
ATTTATTTAAAAATCTTTTAAATTTCTTCTTGACATTTTACCAGACGACTATAAAAAAAACACCTTTAAAGGGACGAATAAATCGTGGTGCCACCCTATTTCATATCCTAAGATATCTTTATGAGATAACGGTTCAACCGGAAGTGATTAGCTTCTCTTGTTGGTAGATTTCAATAGTTCCTCATCTTGATTTTCACCATCCATCAAGTCTCTATAATGATTTCCTAATTACTTATCCAACGCTTAGATTTGACAAATTGATTATATCACATTCATTGATAACTTCAAGTTATTTTTGTAAATACCATGGTGTTAATTGAATAATTTCATTATATAAAATATGATGGTTTAAAATATCTCTATCTACATGATAGTGTCCCATAAACCATGCCTTATATTCAACATTATCTTTAATATATTGTAAAAAAGTATTAATGTTTTCATAACAACTATCATATATTGTCATATTTCCTCCACGATATCCTAAATATTCACATAAATCTAGAGGAACATCATGACTAATAATAATGTCAGCTTTAAAATTATGCTTTTCTAAATTATCAATAGCATGATTTACTTCTTCATGTGTTGGCAATTCTCCCTGCCACCAGGAAAAATGTTCCTTACGCCAAAAAACATCATGAGAAAAAGCCCCACCAAATGTAAAAAATGTATAATCACCAATATTAAAATACTCTCCACGCATTAAATGAATAATACTATCATTAATCCTATGAACTTGTCCTCCATGCCAATAACTTACAGGATAATTATTTAATAACTCATGATTTTCATGATTTCCATCAACAATAATGTTGTCCATGGCTTTTCATTCAACCAATTTTGTCACCATTTATCATGTTTGGTATTTTCACCATCCCAAACCAAACCAAAATCACCACATATAATAACATAATCATCCTTTGTTAAATTCTTTCCTTCAGGAAAATTGGTAGCATTTAGTTTTTGTATATCAATAGAACCATGAATATCCCCTGTAATAAATATTTGATTCATATTATCCCTACTTTCTTATTTATACTCAGTTTTCACAAATCTTTCTAATGCTGGTAAAGAACGTTTAACTTTATTTGTATCAATGCAATAAGCCATTCTAAAATAACCTTTTACTCCAAAAGCATCACTAGGTACAAATATCAAATCATATTTTAAAGCTTTTTGACAAAATACATTGGCATCTTCTTCTAAAGCTTTAGGAAAAATATAAAATGTACCTCCTGGTCTTACTACTTCAAAACCTAATTCAATAAGCTTATCATATATCAAATTCATATTTGTTTCATAAACTGACATATCACATGTTAAATCACATACATCTTCTACTCCTCGCATAATTAAAGCAGAAGGATTATTATGTCCTAAGCCTCTTGAGATTTGTCCCATCATAGGTACCAAATAAAAAGCATCTTTAGCTTTAGGATTCACTGCTACATAACCAATTCTTTCACCAGGTAATGATAAAGATTTAGAATAACTATAACAAGTTAATGTATTATCATAATATTTTGCTACATAAGGAACAGTTTTATTATCAAAGACTATTTCACGATAAGGTTCATCAGAAATAATAAATATCTCATGTCCATATTCCTGCTGTTTTAATGTTAATATCTTTGCTAATTTTGTAATTGTTTCTTCACTATATACAATTCCTGATGGATTATTAGGTGTATTAATTAGTACAGCAGCTGTTTTTTCATTAATAATTTGTTCAAATTTATCAAAGTTAATTTGAAAAGATGATGTATCTGCTTCCACTACAACCAATTTAGCACCTGTAGGAGCTGTATATAATTGATATTCTAAAAAATATGGAGCAAATGTTATAATCTCATCCCCTGGTTTTGATACAGCACGCATTGCATGAGCAATAGCACTTGCAGCTCCGGCTGTAGGAAAAATATGTTCTGCTGTATAAGCGACTATTTAATGATTGAGCTATTTTTTCCTTGTATGAAGGTAAACCTAGTGTAGGTGAATATCCATGAAGTTCATTAGATGGTATGTTATTTAATACATCAATAGTATGCTTAGTATAAGCATCTGGTACACTTTGAGAAGGATTACCTAAACTATAATCAAAAACATTCTCATAACCTATCTCTTTAGCTCGTTTTGTTGCATATTCTGAAAAACTACGAATAGGTGAACGTGCATTTAACATTTCTTTATATTGTTGATTAATCATATAAGCCTCCTATAAATTATTTACTATAAATTCTGGTTTTTTATTTTGTATAATTCTTTGCAGATTTGTATACATCAATACTTGTGACCTTTTAAAAAAACTATCGGTAATACCTCCTATATGTGCTGATAATATAATTTTAATTTGATATTCATCAGGTAAATTAAGTAAAATATTATCTTTCATTACTGGTTCAGGAAATATAGTATCTAATCCTGCTCCTAATTTTTTTTCATTAACTATAGCATCATATAATGCTTGATTATCTATTAATTCTCCTCTTGCAGTATTTATAAGATAAGATGTATTTTTCATATTCTTTAAAAATGTTTCATTAACCATATGTGTAGTTTCATCAGTAACTGGACAATGTAATGAAATGATATCACATGTCTTAATAAGCATATTCATATCATTATAAGTTATTCCTAATTTTCTTTCTAACTTATTACTTCTAACTATATCATTATAAACAATTTCACATCCAAAAGCTTTTAATCGTTTTGCAGTAGCTTGTCCAATAGCTCCTAAGCCTATTAAACCTACTTTACAGTCTCCCAATAGCATGAACTTAAGAAGTACCCTCAAATGAGAGGGTACCTCTTTCTTTAAAAAATT
>JAJQDJ010000235.1 GCA_021202205.1 Erysipelotrichaceae bacterium | reverse complement strand
ACCCGTAAAGTCATTAACATATAATTTCTTAAAAATAAACTTAATGACATTGGGGAGAAAGCCTTTCATTATAATCTTTGCTTAGATACTGGATTGTTTGGCGTTGATGGAACAGTTGAAATGATTGTACAGGCATATCATATGATGGCAAAGGAGGAAGTGTATGAGTGAAGCAGTGATAACTACTAATCCACTAGGAACAAGACCTCTAAAATGGTTAATTCCGCATTATGCGATTCCAGCTACTGTAGCTTTGGTTGTGAATGCACTATATAATATTGTTGATCAAATATTTATTGGACAAAGTGTTGGATATTTAGGAAATGCTGCTACAAATATTATTAATCCTTTGATGATTATTATGTTAGTAGTTGCCTCACTTTGGGGAGATGGCTGTGCTTCATATACGAGTCTTCAACAAGGTAAGGGCAATCGTGAAAATGCTTCAACAGGTGTATGCAATACATTCGCAGTATCATTTATCATGGGGTTGATTGTTATGGCAATTTCTTTGATTTTTATGAAACCTTTGTGTTGGTTGTTTGGAGCTTCAGAGAATTCTTTATCATATGCCATGGCTTATGGTTATATTATCGCAGTTGGATTTCCTCTTATGGCTATTTTGACACCACTTACAGCGTGTATTCGTGTGGATGGTGGAGCCACTTATGGTATGATTGGTTTGTTGGTTGCCTGTTGCTCGAATATTATACTAGATGCATTGTTTTGTTTGGGTTTTGGTTGGGGCGTACAAGGTGCTGCTGTAGCAACTCTAATAGGACAATTGATCAATGTTATATGGGTATTGGTTTATATACCTAGATTTAAGAATGTGTCTATTAGAAAAAATACTTTTATCCAAATGTATCTATTATTAAAAGCATAGCTGGTTTAGGATTATCTAGTTTTATATTGCAGTTATCTTTTGCATTGATTTCTGCTGTAGCTAATAACATGCTGGCGATATATGGTGAATTGTCAAAGTATGGAGCTGATATACCAGTAGCCACAATGGGTATTGCAATGAAGATTAATCAAGTTGTTGTTAATATAGTACAAGGTATTATTGTAGGGACGCAACCGATTATGGGGTATAATTATGGGGCAGGTAAATATGAGCGTACCAAGGCTACATTTAAAATTTCTGTTATTACAGGTACTATATTCTTGATCGTTGCAACATTTATTTTTCAACTTTTCCCAATGACTCTTATTTCTTTGTTTGGCTCAGAATCAGAACTATATAATGAGTTTGCTATTATGTGTTTGCGTATATTCCTGATGATTTGTGCGGTCAATGGATTACAAGGGTGTACAAGTATTTTCTTTCAATCTGTTGGGAAACCATTGCAGGCTTCTATCAATACCTTTGTTAAACAAATTATTCTGGGACCACTTTGTATGATTATTTTTTCATATATGATGGGTGTAACAAGTGTCCTATGGGCTTGACCTGTTTCAGATGGTATTGCATTTCTTATATCCGTTATGCTTTTAAAGAAATATTGGTATACTATATTTCCATCAAACAATTAATAGTTAAATTTTCTAATACTTGTATTTCATTATATCGATTATTATTGAGTAATTTATCACGTATTAAATTTGATACGATGACAATTCTTCTATTTGATTTCCCAAAATATTTATTAATAAATTCATGATAATTAGTATTGGGATCAAATACCATTTGAATACAAGCATAGTTATTTTTAGGAATTTCTATAATTTTCTTATCTTTAATTGAGGTAGGAAGTGTTTCAAAAAATAAGTATTGATCTATCTTATCATTATTATAAGAAAACATAAAACCTGATGGTAATACAACTGATATGTCTTTATCCTTGGCATAATCAAATAATTGATTGGAAATACGTCCAAACTGTTGAATATTTAAATCATTATTGTATTCTTCAATAATAAATTGCCTAGAGGATATATTTCTTTGATAGACTCCTTGATAATTCACATAATATTCTTGCTCTTCTTGACATTTTAAAGTATATTCTATTTTCTTTAAATCAGTTTGTAATTTATGTATTGTTTCATTTGCAATTCGTTTGCCATCTTCAATCATCTTCTTTTGCCAATAGCCTTCCTGATCTTGATATTGCTTGAGTTGTTTTAAAGGAATGTGAAGATCAATACATAATAATATAATATCTAAGGTAGATAATTGCTCAGGTGCGTAGTAACGATATTTCGTTTGTGGATCAATATAAGCAGGATTAAGAATACCTAATTTTTCATAATATAATAAAGAATTAATATTGATATTTCTAAGTTTTGCAAATTCACTTATTTTAAGATAGTTTCTCATTTGTATAAACCTCCTTCAACTTATAATATTTTAATAAAAACACTAGAATATTTCTAGTGTTTTGTCTTTTATGAAAATAATTGATACCATTTGTAACCAATGTAGTAAATAGTTTCTCTTGCTAAAAAAGGTATTTTGGTATTGAGTGTTTGATATCTGGTTGTAGGTGTTGGTGAACTGAACGCAGTTATACCTGCATCTTTTGCCATTGTCATTGCTCTTTTCATATGGAGAGGGTCACTAACAATAATAGCTGTTGTATAGTTATATTCATCCATAATTGTTTTAGCATTTTCTAAGTTTTCTTGAGTAATCGTTGATGTTTCTTCAAGGAGTATATCATTTTCTGGAATATTGTAAGAAAGTGCATATTGTTTGGCTTGATAGGCGTCGGATAACGTATTTCCTTCAGCTATGCCTCCAGTCATGATGATTTTATCAATATAACCCTCGTTATAAAGGTCTATCGCATGGTTGACTCTTTCCTGATATACCAATGATATTGAATGAGGATAAGCTGCAGCTCCTAATACAATAGCAACATCAGCCTGACATGTTTCATCTTTATAACTATAGATATAAATACTAAAAGCATTCGCTAATATATAAATGATAACTAATAATAATACCATTAAGATATATTTTAATTTCTTCATAGATCATTCCTTCATTGTTATGATTAATGTAAATAACTCAGCTACTGGAAAAGCTAACCAAACACCAGTCATTCCTAAAAATTTTGATAATATAAACGCAAAAAATACAATAGATACAATACCTCTACTCATCGATATAATAAATGCTGTTTTAGGATGATTAATAGCACTAAAATAACTAGCTTTAATGATATTAATGCTCGCAAATATATATCCCATAAAATAAATGATCATACCCTTATTGGCATATACAGCTAACATGGAAGATCCTTTACTATTAAATAATGATACAAGCTGTGATGAAAATAATACCACAATCACTATTAAACATATTGCTATTCCTAAGCTGATTTTTAAGGCATACTTTAATACTTTTTTTGTTCCTTCAATATGACTCTGACCGTATAAATCACTTAGTAGAGGTTGCTGTCCTTGCGAAATACCATTAAATAGGGCATTACCCACTAATGCATAATTAGCAATAACGCCATAAGCTGCAACAGCAATATTACCATCTAAACCAAGTAAAATATAATTAAAAGCAGTTGTTGTTATACCACTAGCAATTTGATTGATAAAATAAGATATTCCAAGCTGACAAGCATGAATCAGATATTTAAAAGTTGGTAATACAAAATGAAACTTAATTGTATTATTCTTAGATATAAAATGAATAAGACATATCAATATACTCATAATAGGAGCAGTACCAGTAGCCAAGGCTGCACCTGACATACCCATTTGCATAGGAAATATAAATATATAATCAAAGACTATATTATAAAAACTGCTTGCTAAAGTAGCAATCATAGCAAGTTTAGGAGCATAGTCATTTCTTACAAAAGGAACGATTGCATTATTGAGCATAAAAAATGGGGCACACATTAAAACAATTTGTAAATATGTTGTTCCTGTTTGTAGAATGACTTCATCACCACCCATGATTTTTAAAATCATGCTAGAACAAAATATTCCCAGTAATACAAATATTATGCTTAATAATAATTCCCATATAATTGCATGAGAGAACATCATCTTTGAAACATCTTCCTTGGTTTCTTTATTCAAAGAATATATTGTTGCGTAACCCATACCAATCATATTTCCTATCGCAAAAATAAGACTGTATACGGGTATTGCCAAATTAAGAGCTGTAATACCATTGGTCCCTGCTATGGATATAAAGAATGTATCAATTAGTATATAGCAGGACATGCCAATAGTTGCAAAAATATTAGGTATAATATATTGACGTAAGCGTTTTTCTAAATTCATTGGGTATTTTTCCATTTATCTTCAGTTTGTTTATCAATATGATAAGCTAGATATTCATGAATATAACCTTCATATTGCATGAGCACCATATTGCTATCATATTTTTTAAAAAGATATTCAGCTTTCTTGATTGGGGAAGAGTAATATTTAAATGAATTTCTTTTATATTCATCCATAATGGATATGCTTCACTCATTACGCCACCATTAAGAGGAATGCAAGGATGCATCTTATTATCATAAGTTGTCCAGGAAACAATATCTTTATTTTCGCATACGAGTGTCCACACAACATTATTTTGTGAAACTCTTGGAAAATAATTTTGTTCTATTAGATCTAAGAATATATCAGAAAATCTTGTGTCTTCATCTATTAAATAAGTTGTACTATGATTATTTATATCATCTGCTAGACAGACACTATCACGATTTATTTTGATAACCATAATATCGCCTCCATGTTTCAAATTATAACAAATCATCTTATAAATATAAAGATGATACTTCATTTTTAACTGTTCTTTCGATATAATAAAAAATAATGAAAGGAATGAAAACATATGAATAAGCTAACTATTGGATATATAGGTAATGGTAAAAGTACAAATCGTTATCATATACCTTATGTATTAACGCGAAAAGATAAAATAACCATTAAAACAATCTATGCTAGACATCAAAATTGGGATCCTATTGAAGGGGTTAATTATACAAGTAATATTGACGATTTACTCAATGATGATGAAATACAAGTGATTTTCGTCACAACACCATCACAGTTCCATTATGAATATGCTAAAAAAGCTATTTTAGCTCATAAGCATTGTGTAGTAGAAAAACCATTTTGTGAAACATATGAAGAAGCTAAGGAATTGTTTGATTTAGCTTTACAGAATCATGTTATTGTACAATGTTATCAAAATAGAAGATTTGATAGTGATTTCTTGACTGTTCAAAAAGTGATTGAATCAGGTAAACTAGGAGATTTGTTGGAATTAGAGATGCATTTTGATTATTATCGTCCAAAAATTCCTGAAAATATTCATGAATTTTCTAAAGTCAATTCTTATTTATATGGGCATGGTTGTCATACGTTGGATCAAGTGATTTCTTATTTTGGTAAACCTGATTCTATTCATTATGATGTTAGACAACTTCTTGGCGAAGGAAGATTTAATGATTATTTTGATTTGGATTTATATTATGGTTCGTTGAAAGTGTCAGTGAAATCTAGTTACTTTAGAGTAAAAGATAGACCAAGCTTTATTGTATATGGTAAAAAAGGAATGTTTGAAAAAGCTAAGAAAGATAAGCAGGAAGAACATTTGAAGTTGTTTTATATGCCGGGTTCAGCTGGCTTTGGAGTTGATTTACCTAGTGATTATGGAACTTTAATATATTATGATGAAAATGGTTATCACGAAGAGAAAGTTATATCTGAAGTAGGAGATTATGCAAGATATTATGATGTTTTGTATGAAACAATTATGAATGGTAAAGAGCCACTGGTAACACCAGAACAAACATTATTACAACTTGAAATATTAGAAAAAGGAATATCTTCGTTAAAATAGGTCAAGCAAAAATTTGCTTGACCTTTAATCTCCAACGCCAAAATCAGTAGGTTCATATAAAAAATCATAACGGGGATCATCTATTAAATCATGGTATTCATTCATAAACCAATGAATAAGATTCTCGTCACGTTTAATATGAGTGGAGTTATTACGATATATATTAATAGTGCCACAATCAAAATATTGCGTTAATATATTTATATCATGGCGAATCATTTCTTTACTTTGACCTTGAATACCAATGAGTAAGCAAGGAGAATCAAAATAATATTTTAGTTCATCAATTGATTCAAATGATACATTCTTATTAAGAATGTTATTTCTAAAATGTTCATCAAAAGTTTCTATACCTATCTTCACAATGACCTTTATACCAAAATAATCTCTTAATGTTTGTATTTTATCTTTGTATAACCAATGACTTTCTACAAATAATGTATGAATATGTTTTTCATCAATGATTTCTTTAATTCTTTCAATATTTTCTTTAGGTAATTCAAAAATACTTGCTGAATCAATCACTTCTAATACACCATATTCTCCTCTAACTCGATCTAATACTTCATTATTTAATGCAATCATTTCTTCTTTATTGGTAGAATTATCTTCAATATTATCACAAAATGCACATTGAGACCAAATGCAGGGGAAAGCCTTTAATAAGACAATTTCTCTTTTTGTTTTATTTTTAATATGACTATATCTTTCCATTGTTTCTCCACCTTTTGTACAAATGTCCTCGTTCAATGACCAGCTGTGTAAAGAATACAGCTAAAAGCTTATCAAAATAATCTGTTATAACTTGGACTATAAAGACGCTAACAACCAAATTTAATCCTAAATGATTGAGTGCCATAACAATCAAACTACTCGATGAACTTGTTAAGCCACCAAATAATAATGCAGTTATAAAAGCACTTGCAATAGATGTTGGCACACCAACAAGTATAGCACCTATTGGCATGTATTTTCCTTGCAACCACTTTGTATGATACAAAGTGCCTGCAAAAAAACCAGTCAATAATTGGACAGGTGCAAAATACAAAGAATACATATCAAATGTCATTCCACTTGTCAAACTTCCTAATATGCCTGTTAACATAGCATACTTTGGACCTAATAAGCCTGCAACTAAAATAGTACCAATGGAATCCATATATAATGGAATTGAAAAATTCATAGCAATAAATGCACCGACAACATTACAGACGATACCCATTGCTATAACAATAGTAACATGTGTTTTTTTGTTCATAAACTTATCCTCTCTTCTAAAAAACAGTTAGAAGCCAGATATGAAAAAAGACGGCAAGCCGTCACCATATCCATAGCTTTTTTATCCTGGGTGGCTCATAACCAGGTATTCATACTATAACATAATTAATATCTAAAATAAACAAATTGTTTTTGTCTTTTATCAACATATTAGATATAATTATTTTAAGGAGCGATATTATGAATGATATTCAAGTATTAAATCAATTAGGGAAATCAAAAATACAAATGATGCAAAAGGATTCGAAACGTTTTTTTGTGCGTGCTATTATGGCTGGTGTTTATGTAGGGATTAGGAACAATTTTATCAGTCGCTTTAGGTGCTGATTTGAGTGATAATAGTGCGATTTCAAAGATTGCAGTCGCAAGTTCATTTGGTATTGGTTCTGCAGCTATTGTTTTTTTTAGGAGCTGAATTGTTTACCAGTAATTGTTATGTGACGTTGATACCAGTATTGAATGGTGAATTAAAACTAAAAGATATTTTACCTGTTTGGTCGATGGCTTTTGTGGGTAATTGTTTAGGTATAGGAATAATATGCTGGTTATTCATTATGGGCGGTTATCAAGGGGATTTAATTAGACCGTATATGGAAAATATGATGGTTTCAGATTTAAATTTTGATGTTATTCAATTGTTGATTAAAGCTATATTGTGTAATTTTATTGTTTGTGTTGCTGCTTATGCAGGTGTGAAAATAAAAGATGAGACAGCAAGATTATTAATATTAATGTTGTTGATTATGACATTTGTATTATCAGGTTTTGAACACTGTATTACCAATGTTGGAATGTTTACTATGAGTGTGACCATTATGGGTAGCGCTATGGATTGGGGAATGCTTGTATTACATATGTTGATATCTATCATTGGAAATATGATTGGTGGTTGTTGTTTGGGAGTATTATTATATTATATTATATGTATAGGGAGAATGAGTATGAGTGATGTAGAAGTATTGAGTCAAATAGGAAAGTCCAAAATACAAATGATGAAAGATGATCCTTTGCGTTTTTTCACTAGAGCAATACTAGCAGGATTGTATCTAGGGATTGCTGCTATTATATCTTACACATTAGGTGCATTGTTTAGTGATAATACAGCAGTTTCTAAAGTTGCTGTTGCAGGTTCGTTTGGTATTGGATTAGTAGCAATTATCTTTTTGGGAGCTGAATTATTTACGGGAAATTGTTATGTGACATTAATGCCAGTATTGAAAGGTGATCTAAAATTAAGAGATATTATGCCTGCATGGATAGCTTGTTATATAGGTAATTGTGTAGGCATAGGTTTGATATGTTTTTTGTTTATTATGGGTGGTTCACAAACAAGTATTTTGAAGCCGTATTTACAAAGTCTTATTGATACGAAACTTGATTTTAATGTAGCTCAATTAATTATTAGAGGAATCTTATAATTTCATTGTATGTATTGCCGCTTATGCAGGGGTGAAAATTAAAGGTGATAGTGCCAGATTGATTATTATTATGGTCATGGTGATGGCTTTTGTATTACCAGGTTTTGAACACTGTATTGCTAATGCAGGTATATTTACCATGGGTGTAAGCTTACTGGGACATTCCATTAACATTGCTATGATACCACTTCATATGTTGTTTTCGACCATTGGTAATATCATTGGTGGCGCATCTTTAGCAGTATTGTTGTATATCATATTTCGATAAATATGAGTTTTTTGTTAAGAATTTTACTTCAAGAATCCAAAATAAAAAATACACAAAATAAATAACATTGATATAATCAATGTTATTTTAATTTTAAGAGAAATAATTTTAGAAGCAAAATTGCTAATATGGTTAGTTGAATTGTGATTTAAACAAGAGTATATTTAATTACAATAAAAGAGAAGGAGGGATATGTTTTGGATAAAGTTATTCATGATATCGTTTCAGTGGATTTAGAATGTTCGAAACGTGTTGAAGAAGCACGCAAGAAAAAATTAGATGTTCAAAGTAACATGAATGCTAAGAAAAAAGAAATCTATGATTCTTTTATTGATGAATATCAAGCAAAGATTGATGTTCGCAAAAAAGAATTAGAAACGCAGATTCTACAAACCAAAGCCAAAAATGAAGAAGAGTATAAAGAATCATTGAGTCAACTCTCTAGTCTTTACGAAACAAAAAAAGATGAGTGGGTTTCAACCATTGTTTCTCACTGCAAGGAAATATAGAAAGAGGTGATTATATGGGATCTTTTTCATCAAACGCCATTCTTGCAAAAGCATGTGCGATGTATAGTCAAAGATTAACTTCACAGGATTATGAAGAGCTATTAAAACGTAGAACTATCAATGACTTAGTCAATTATTTAAAAAGTGACAGTGCTTATAGCGAGGTTTTATTGCAATTAAAAGATGCAAATATTCACCGAGAACAATTAGAATCATTATTAGATAAAGAAATATTTAATCGTTTGGTACGTTTATTAAGATATGCTAATAAGAAAGATTTACCATTTTATACATTACAAATGACAGAAATAGAAATCCAGCTTATTCTAGCTAAGGCCAGATTAATAGAATCGGAATATTATAGTGGCTATGAACTAGATATTCCAGGATATATTAATCAATATACTTCTTTTAACTTATATGGATTATTAACTGTTAATGATTATGATGGTTTATTACAATTATTAAAGTCAACTTCTTATTATTCTGTATTAAAGAAATTTAAGAGTGAGGATAATCAAAAAATTGATTTTAATATGGTGGAAGTAGAATTAAAACGTTTGTTTTATCAAAGATATTTTTCTTTAGTTGATGAATTATTCAAAGGGAAAAAACATGATGATGAGTTCGTATATATCGAATACTTTACAGGTAAAATTCAGTATAATCTTGCTAAACGCTACATGCGTTTTTCGACAGATAGTGCATTGGTATTTATGACTTATAGACTTGTGTTACAAGTTGAAGTTGATAATCTTAAGCATATTATTGAAGGCTTAAGATATCATGAGCCAGCAAGTCAAATAACTTCAATGCTGATATATTAGGAGGCTTACTATGGCAAAAGATGAAATGATATTAATAAATATGTCTTTTGATAGTCATCATTTAGATAAAGTATTAATGAAATTAATGGATATTACCGATTTTTATCCTCAGAAGGCTTCAAATATTGTTTTTAATGAAGAAGTAGGATTCCTAGATCAGGATAGAAGTTATGATGATTTAATATCACGTATAAGTCGTATTGCTAATGAAATGAAATTGGATTTATGTGATAGCGATCATGATGATATATTAGATATTAAAAAAGCAGAAATATCTTTGAATGGGTTAGAAAAAGAAATCAAAAAGATTTCGGATATTTCACAGCAATTACAAAAAGAAAAACATGAAAATGAATTAACGTTAGAGATGCTTAAGCATCTAACTTCCAATAAGATAAATTTTGATAGTTTACAAGATTGTCAATATATAACTATGAGATTAGGATGTATTGATATAAAGAATAAAGATAAACTTTCATATTTAGATAAATATCCAGTTATCTTTTATGAATTGGTTCAAGATAATAAGAATATTTGGTGTTGTTATATTGTAACGAATAATTATTTGTTAGAAGTAGATAATGTTTTTAAATCTTTAGGGTTTGAAGAAGTAGGATTACCAGATTTTGTTCATGGAGAGGTCAACGACGCCAAAAAAGAACTTCAAAATGAAGTGGAAGCTATGCAATCATATATCTTGAATATGAATTTAAAGATGGATCAACTAAGAATAGCCCATCAAGAAGAATTATTAAAAATGTATGCGACAGCTTCTTATCTGACAAAAAAAGAAACGTACAAGGTTTATGTCATAGATTTAAAAAGTAAGTATAGTATTTATGGTTTTGTATCAAAAGATGATATAAAAGATCTTAAAAAACACTTTAAAGGTATTGATTCCTTAGAATATCAAATATTACCTGCTGATACTTTTGAACAACAACAGATATTTGCTCCTCGTATTGTTTATAATAATCAATATGTTGAACCATTTGAATTAATAAGTCGTAATCAAGATATGATTTATGCATATGCTTATCTTTGTTATGGAGTGTTTGCATTATTCTTTGGAGATTTGGGTGTTGGAGCTATATTTATGCTTATTGGATTTTTGAACAAAGGCAAGAAAAGTGGACGATTGCTTCTTGCTTTGGGTGTTGCGACAATATTAGGTGGATTTGTTTATGGTAGTATATTTTATTTTATGAGTTTATATTCAGCAGTGATTAGTTTCAATACATTGTTTAGAATAATAGATGGCTTGGTTCTGATTATTGCAGGGATAATCAGTATTCGTTTGTTCAAAGACAAATTAACATTTATCAATCGACTATCTTCTAAAGGTATATGGAGTATTGCGATAGGATATATAGTAGTAGTCTATTTATTAAGCTTATTAGAGAATAAAATATTATTACCGTTGGTACCATTTGCTATTGTGGTAGGAGTCATCTTAGGATTAATCGTGAAATTGTTCGAGATAAAAAAAAGAAACAAGGAAGGTATAATGTATGGCAATAGCAAAATTAAAGCTTTTGGAAATCGAATTTCCAAGCACTCAATATGATGCTCTATTATTAAAGCTCATTAATCTTGATGATTTTCATCCTGAACCAGCTTCGAAATTTGCTGATTCTGTACAAGGTTTATCGGTTTTAAATAGAGACAATCCTTATGCAGGATTGATTGATCATATTGAAGAAATAAGAGATAAATACCATTTGGATATCAAAGATCAGGATGTTGATAATGTTAGAATCAATATTATTCAAGCTGATACTGATTTTTGTAATATGATAGAAGAAATAAAGAAAAATGAGAGTGTTAAAAATGATTTAGAAAAGATGATTGCAGAAAACGAAACTGCTATCACACAATTAGAGCATATGATTGATGCTGATATCGATTTTGATAGAATGCTTAGTTGTAAATATTTAAAAGTGAGATTTGGACGTATTCCTACATCTAACTTAGAAAAGGTTGATTATTATAGCCAATACCCATTCTTATTTAAAATACTTCATAAAGGAAAAAAAGAAACATACTGTGGTTATCTAACAACTTTGAATAAAGCACCAGAAATTGATAATATCTTCTCTTCATTATATTTTGAAAGAATTGATATACCTGACTTTGTTCATGGGAAACCGGATGATGCTTTACAAGTATTAAAAGAGGAAAATGAGACTGCTAGAAACTATATGAAGGTACTAGACGAACGTATTCAGGCTTTATTTAATCAAAATTTACCAAGGTTAAATGAAATATATAGTATTTCTAAGAAATTGACAAAAACATATGGTGCTCAAAAATATGTTGTTGTTTTTGGCGATACAGCAGCTGTTTATGGTTTCTGTGAAGAAAAGAAAGCTAATGAAATTAAAGCTGATTTTGAAAAAATGGATGATGTTCATGTGGAAATTAAATCAGCTGATGGAGATTCACGTTTAACACCACCTACAAAACTTACAAGTAATTGGTTTTCTGAACCATTTGGTATGTTTGTAGAAATGTATGGTGTACCGAGTTATACAGATTTTGATCCAACGACATTAGTTGCGATTACATATACCTTATTATTTGGTATGATGTATGGCGATATTGGTCAGGGACTTTTGTTAGGACTTGTTGGATATATTGCTTATAAGTGGAAAGGCATGAGACTTGGTAAAGTAGGAACACGTTTGTCAATATCCTGTGTTATATTTGGATGTGTGTTTGGTTCTATATTTGGTAGTGAAGAGTTGTTTCAATTGTTTGCAACACCGTTATTGTTACCATTAGAATCTAGTAACACAATGACATTGTTGATGATTGCAGTAGGTACTGGTGTTGGATTGATATTAATAGCAATAGTATTCAATATATATATCAATATAAAGAAGAAAAACATGGGAGAAGCATTATTTTCACAAAATGGTGTTGCAGGACTTGTATTCTATGTATCTGTATTATTGGTTGTTCTTAATATGATGATGGGTGTTAATTTACCATTTATCGGATTACCATTTTATATTATTTGTATTGTATTACCAGTTATACTCATGTTTTTAAAGGAAGCATTGGAACATAAAATGGAAGGTGATCCTATGTTTCCAGAAGGAATTGGTGGCTATTTTGCTACATCATTCTTTGAATTATTTGATATTGTTTTAACTTTTATATCAAATACGATGTCATTTTTACGTGTGGGTGGTTTTATACTATCCCATGCTGGGATGATGCTTGTTGTTTATACACTGGCTGAAATGGTTGGTGGGGGCAGTATCAATATAGGCTATTTGTTAGTTGTAATATTGGGTAATGTCTTTGTTATGGTACTAGAAGGTTTGGTTGTTGGTATTCAGGTTTTACGTCTTGAATTTTATGAGATGTTCTCACGTTATTATGAAGGAAAAGGTGTTCCTTTTGTATCGATTAAAGATAGATAAAGAATTTGGAGGATAAAAATTATGAATTTATTAATGTTATTTATTTTACCTGCAGTTGCTGTTGTATTATTATCATTACCTTTAGTTAAAGTATTTACTTCAAAAGTTTCTAAAAAGTCTGCTAAGATTCGTCTAACAACGCATATTTGTGGTTTCTTTGGAGCTGTTATATTAACATGCTGTTTTGCAATGAGTAGTGCTTATGCTGCTGATTCAGCTATTACAGGGACTCTTGCTCAAGGATTAGGTTTTTTAGCTGCTGCTTTGGTTACAAGTTGTTCTTGTTTGGGTGCTGGTTATGCAGTTGCTTCTGCCGCTCCTGCAGCTATTGGTGCTTTTTCTGAAAATGACAATAACTTTGGTAAAGCATTGATCTTCGTAGCTTTAGGTGAAGGTGTTGCTATCTATGGTTTGTTGATTTCAATCTTGATTATCAACGCATTATAATTTATTATGAAATTCTTTTTAATCAGTGATAATGTTGATACATTGGTTGGTTTAAGATTGGTTGGGATTGAAGGAGTCATTGCACATGATCGTCAAACATTTTTGGAAACACTTCAGGAGAAGATGCAAGATCCTTCTATTGCAATTATTCTTTTGACCACGCAATTAGTGAATATGTGTCCAGACATTATATCTGAAATTAAATTAAAACAACAGAAACCATTAATTACAGAAATACCTGACCGTCATGGAAACTCTAAAATAGGAGAAACTATTGATGGCTATGTATCTGAAGCTATTGGTGTAAAGTTATAGGAGAGATAGAATGCAAAATATTGATCAAATATATCTCTATATGAAAGAAGAAATTGAAAGACAAGCAACAAATGAAGAAAATGCGATCTTAGAAGAAGTGAAAGCTTTAGAAGAAGAAGCTTATACTTCTATGAAAAAAGAAGCTAGAAAAGATGCTGATTTAAAATTAAAACAGGAAGTAGAAGAAATCAGTTCTCAGGCTGCATCTGAAATTTCTGAAATTCATACAGATCGAACAAAGAAACTTATTAATAAAAGAGACGAATATGTAAAAGCTGTGTTTGATGAAGCTAAAAAAGAGCTTCTTGAATTTAGTAAAAGTGATGAATACATCACTTTTATGCAAGCTAAGATTAGTAAAGTAGCTGATACTTTTAAAGATACTGATGCTATTTTATATATTAAAGAAGAGGATTTGTCTTTAAAAGATGAATTATTAAAAGCTTTGGGATATGAAATAGAGGTTAAAGTATCTGATGATATAAAAATAGGTGGTATCATGATTGAAGATTTAAAGAATGCTTTAATTGTTGATGAAACCTTGGATTTTGCTTTAAATAATCAAAAAGAATGGTTTAATAAAAATTCTGGATTAATTATTAGATAGGCGGTGAAATAATGAATGAAAATTTAATTTATTCAGTTAATGGTCCCGTTGTAACTGTTAGAAATACACATGCTTTTTCTATGTTAGAAATGGTTTATGTAGGAAATATGAAACTTATTGGTGAAGTTATATCCATGAATAAAGATGAAACAACCATCCAGGTTTATGAAACAACGACTGGTCTAAAACCAGGTGAACCAGTAGAAGGGACAAGACAGCCTATTTGTGTTACTTTAGGTCCTGGTATTCTACGAAACATCTTCGATGGAATCGAAAGACCTCTTGAAGATATAGCTAAACAATCAGGTGCTTTTATACCTACAGGTAGTCATGTTGATCCTTTAGATAAAGAAAAGCTATGGGATGTAACTGTTACTGTTAAAGTTGGTGATAAACTTAAAGGTGGCGATATTTATGCAACTTGTCCTGAGACAGATTTGATTGTTCATAAATGTATGGTTTCACCAAATATAGCAGGGAAAGTTGTTGAAGTTGTAGAAAATGGTCAATATACAATTGATGATGTGATTATGAAATTAGAAGATTCTAAAGGAAATATTATTGATTGTACATTAACTCAAAAATGGCCAATTAAAACAGCTAGACCTGTCAAAAACAGATTGCCAATTTCAATGCCTTTGGTAACAGGACAAAGAGTTATTGATACATTGTTCCCAATTGCTAAAGGTGGAACAGCCGCTATTCCTGGAGGATTTGGTACTGGAAAAACCATGACACAACACCAATTAGCAAAATGGTGTGATGCTGATATTATTGTTTATGTAGGTTGTGGTGAACGTGGGAATGAAATGACTCAGGTTTTGGAGGAATTTAGAGAATTAATTGATCCTAAGTCTCAAAAGCCTTTGACGGATAGAACAGTATTAATAGCTAATACATCTAATATGCCTGTGGCTGCCAGAGAAGCTTCTATTTATACAGGTGTTACTTTAGCTGAATATTATCGTGATATGGGATATCATGTAGCTATTATGGCTGATTCAACTTCTCGTTGGGCCGAAGCTTTACGTGAGATTTCTGGACGTTTGGAAGAAATGCCAGCCGAAGAAGGATTTCCGGCTTATTTACCATCTCGTTTATCTCAATTCTATGAACGTGCTGGCTATATGAATAATTTGAATGGAACAAGTGGTTCAGTCACAATTATTGGGGCTGTATCTCCACAAGGGTCTGATTTTTCTGAACCTGTTACGCAAAATACGAAACGATTTGTCAGAACGTTCTGGGCTTTGGATAAGTCTTTAGCTTATGCAAGACATTACTTTGCGATTAACTGGAATGAAAGTTATAGTGAATATGTGCCAGATTTAGCGCGTTGGTATAATAAGAATGTCGATCCTAAATTCATGCGTGATCGTCAGGAATTACAAAGTATTTTAGCAGAAGAAAATAAGTTGAATGAAATTGTTAAGTTGATGGGATCTGATGTATTACCTGATGATCAAAAGTTAACATTAGAGATAGCAAAGCTTATTCATGTTGGTTACCTACAACAGAATGCTTTCCATAAAGATGATACTTTTGTCCCATTAGAAAAACAATTAAAGATGATGGAAGTCATCTTATATATGAATAAACGTGGAAAAGAATACGTTAATGCTAATAAACCAATTCGTTTATTAGTGGAAACAGGTATTTTTGATAGCATTGTTAAGATGAAATATGATGTTCTAAATAATCAATTAGAATTATTTGATCATTATTATACTGATATAGATGAAGCAATTGCATCAATCGCTTAAGGAGGAAAAACTATGAGTCTTCAATATAAAGGATTGAATGAAATTAACGGATCATTAGTCGTATTAGATCATGTTAAGGACGCTTCATACGATGAAATGGTAGAAATACAAGTCAATGATGGAACAACGCGTTTGGGACGTGTTGTCCAGCTTGAAGGTGAAAAAGTTGTTGTACAGGTTTTTGAAGGTACAAATGGCTTATCACTCGAAAATACAAAAACAAGATTATTAGGTCATCCTATGGAACTTCCCGTTTCTAAGGAAATACTCGGTAGAGTTTTTTCAGGAGCTGGGAAGCCTATTGATGGATTAGGGGATATTTATGCTGAAAAATCAATGGATATTAATGGTCAGCCATTAAATCCTGTATCTCGTGTTTATCCACGTAACTATATTAATACAGGTATTTCTTCTATTGATTGTTTGACAACACTCATTCGTGGTCAAAAGTTACCTATCTTTTCAGGTTCAGGTTTACCTCATAATCAATTAGCAGTACAAATTGTTAAGCAGGCAAAAGTCAATGATGGTAGTCCTTTTGCGGTTGTTCTTGCAGCCATGGGTGTAACGAATGATGTTGCTGAATATTTTAGAAGATCTTTTGAAGAAGCAGGTGTTATGGAACGTGTTGTGATGTTCTTGAATTTATCCAATGATCCGATCATTGAAAGAACATTAACGCCTCGATGTGCTTTAACTGCTGCAGAATATTTAGCATTTGAATGTGATATGCATGTGTTGGTTTTCTATACGGATGTTACAAGTTATTGTGAAGCTTTACGTGAATTCTCATCAAGTAAAGGTGAAATTCCAGGGCGTAAAGGTTATCCAGGATATTTGTATTCAGATTTGGCTTCACTTTATGAACGTGCAGGTATCTCTAAATACGCTAAAGGTTCAGTGACACAAATACCTATTCTAACAATGCCAAATAATGATATTACTCATCCTGTACCAGATTTAACAGGTTATATTACAGAAGGTCAGATTACTTTAGATGCTTCATTAAATAGTATGGGTATTCAACCACCTGTTTCAGTATTACCTTCACTTTCTCGTTTAATGAAAGATGGTATTGGTGAAGGATATACCAGAGCTGATCATCAAGACGTCGCTAATCAGTTATTTGCTTGTTATGCTCATGTACAAGATGTTAAATCTTTAACTTCAGTTATTGGTGAAGATGAATTATCTGAAACAGATAAAAAATATATGGAATTTGGACGTTTATTTGAAGAACATTTCTTAAATCAAGGATTTGATACGAACCGTTCTATAGAAGAAACACTTGATTTAGGATGGACATTACTTTCTGTCTTGCCGAAAAATGAATTAGATCGTGTTGATAATGCTGTATTAGATCAGTTTTATGATCATGGTAAAGCTGTAGAACAGTTTGATTTAGTCGAAGATACAATTATTAAAGAATTACAACAGGCGGTCAACAATGGCTAATCAAGTATTCCCAACCAAAGGTAATCTCATGGCTCAAAAGAAGTCATTGGAACTTGCTTATTTGGGTTATGATCTAATGGATAAAAAAAGAAATGTTCTTATTAAAGAAATGATGGATCTGCTTGATGATGTAAAAGACATCAGAGATGAAATCACAATTTCTTATGAAAGAGCTTATTATGTACTGCAGGAAGCTAATGTTTCTATGGGTATTATTAATGATATTGCTGATGCGATACCAATTGATGAAGGTATTAGTGTGACATATCGAACTGTTATGGGTGTAGAAATACCTAAAGTAACTTATGAAAAAACACCTATACGTTATGGTTATGGTTTTGAACATGCGAACTCTAAAGTCGATTATGCTTATCAATGTTTCTATCATGTTAAGGAATTAACAGTCAAACTAGCAGAAATCGAAAACGCTGTATATCGTTTAGCCAATGCTATACGTAAAACTCAAAAACGTGCCAATGTTCTAGAAAATGTTTCAATACCTGAATTCGAAAAAAATATCAAATTCATTAATGAAACATTAGAGGAAAGAGAACGTGAAGAATTCACACGTCAAAAAGTCATCAAAGCACAAAAAGAAAAACAAAAGCAAAAAGAGAATCAATAATGATTCTCTTTTTGATATTTATAATCAAAAAATTTGCAAATAATTATTAATATAAATCGTAATAAACGAACGCTGATGTTATAATACTTATGGAAGTTATCCTAAATAGTGTGTTTCCTCCAATGTGTTTTAGGAGGATTTTATAGAAGAGTTTAATATTCATCTTGAGGTTCATATTTTTGGACATAAATTAGAGGTTAAAGTAATTTTCACGTAAAAAAGAACACACTATTGTGACATATTGAAAGCAATTTGAAAGAAGTGATGCAATGTTAAAATTGAACAATGAGAAATTTGTTATTACATCAAAAGAATTAAAAACAGCTGAACTTGAATTAATGATTGAATTAAATAAGGGTTTAATTTCAGGTATGAAAGATGGTTGGATTACAGAAGATGAACTAGCTGATTATTTTGATAAATAGAAGGTGAAAGCATGAAAGAATATGATAAAGGATTTCATTTCTTTGGACATTCATTGAGTATTCATATTAGTATTTCAGAAGCATATCAAGATTGATGTGTTTTTAATTTGTATAATGTTTTATCATCATAACTACATATATCATAACAACCAGTTCAGTTATAGGCATAGCAAGCCATATCGCATTCACATTAATGAGTGGTAGTACCATAATAAGTATACCACTTATATAAAGTCTTCCAAATAATAATGCAACCCACTTTTATCCATATAGACATTTACTTGATTAGTTGCTAAATATTTATAAATAGGTTTTTGTAGGATGGGTTGGATATCTTTTTAGAATAATGGATTAAGGACATTGATATCTCGTAGGTTATCAAAGTATATAAAAAGCTGTTATAAAAACAGCTTCCAGTTACAACTTGGTAACAATATCTTTAATACATTGTCCACAATGCAAACAACTTAAAACTTCCTGTTGACATAAATCGTAGATATAAAACAAATGTTTTGTATTTTTTTCATTATGATATACTTTCCAATAGCCACAATATTGACACTTATCATGATTCATAAATCCCATAACATCTTCTAAAGGATATCCTAGAAACAAACCTATTTCATGAGGATAGTATTTATAGTATGTTAAGCGATAATTGAGATAAGATAATGTTTTGTTTAAGTTATCAATAGGGTAATGGTAGTTTTCAAGAAACTCTTGAATGTCATATTGATGAAGAATGGAGTTTAATAATTCTTTATAGTAAACAAATATTGTTACTCTAGGTTGACTCGTTTGTAGTACTTGGATGAATAAACCTTCGGGGTTGAGTACTTGATTGTATTTGTTTACTAAGCTATTTAGATTATATAAATAACTCTTTTCAATATGAAACATGTTTGCGACTTTTTTCTTTTTAATTACAGGTGCACAATGAATAGCTAATAATTTCTCAAACTGTAACTCTGTAGATGACATTTTATAGTTCAGCTAACTTTGCTTCAATAGCTGCTAAATCATCATCTGTACCATCATTTTCTACTCTATAAAGAACATCAACGTTGTACATTTCAGCTATTTTATCGCCAGAAAGACAATATGCTTCGCCATATCCTTTATCACCAGATACGACAACACCTTGTAAGAAATCAGCATTACCTTCTAAGAAAGATTCAACTTCCATAGGGATATCACCAAATCCATCAGTATAAGTAAATAAGACATACTCTTCTTCAATAGTTTCTGATCCATCGTCAATACGTAAAGCATCATCGTAACCTAAATTATTAACGATTGATTCAACATTTCCAGTTCTTGTTGCATATGCAATTTTCATAAATTGTTTTCCTCCTTTAAGTTAGCGATAGCTAACTATTAATAGGCTAGCATCAACTAACTAAAATGTCAAGTATATCTTGATATCAATATTATCTTATGATAAAATAACGTTGTTATGTAAGAGATGATGTCATGACTAGAAAGCTAGGAACATTGTCAGAAGACACTTATAAGAAAATATTGGAAAGCGCAAAAGAAGAGTTTTACGAAAAAGGTTATCAAAAGGCTTCATTAAGACAAATTTGTAGCAATGCTGATGTAACAACAGGAGCTTTGTATTCAATGTCATTAAGTTAAGATTTGGTGACATTCCCCTTCTCAAAAATGAGAAGG
>JAJQDJ010000257.1 GCA_021202205.1 Erysipelotrichaceae bacterium | reverse complement strand
CTTCTCATTTTTGAGAAGGGGAATGTCACCAAATCTTAACTTAATGACATTGAGAATAAGCTACCTTTTTTAACTTGTCTTTATCAGTAATACCTATTTCTGATAAAGTTGTTGGTAATTGCATTTCAATAATAAAATCAGATAATCTTTGAATACCTTCTAATGCAATTTCTTCATCGCTAAGTTGCGTATCTTTAATACCCCATACTTTTTGAGCATATCTGACAAATTTCATTAATCCTTCTTTATAAATATGTTTATATAAAACTGGATGAATGATAGCTAAGCCTTGACCATGATTACAATTAGTATAAGCTCCTAGTTGATGTTCAATTTGATGTGCTTGAAAATCTGTGATTTTTCCTAACTTTAAAATACCGTTTTCAGCCATAGCACTATCCCACATGAGTTCACTTCTAGCATTCAAATTTGTAGGGTCTTTCATAACAGCACGCATATTTCTAATTGTATTTCTCATGATAGATTCGTTTATTTCATCAGAAACTTTACTTTCTAAGGGTTTACCAAAATAAGTTTCCATAGCATGACTTAATGTGTCAAATGCCCCTGAAATGACTTGTTTTAAAGGTACAGTTAATGTGTATGTTGGATCTAAAACAGAAAACTGAGCTAATGAACCTAACATTCCTGCTTTAATTTTTAAATCTTCATTTGTAATAACTGCACCATTATTCATTTCCGCACCAGTTCCTGAGGCTGTAACAACTGCAGCCATGGGGATGAATTCAGTTGGATATTGTTTATCTTCAAATTCCATAGTCCATATATCTCTGTCTGTTTTAGCTTGTGCAGATATAATCTTACAACAATCAATAACGGAACCACCACCATATGCAAGCATAACTTTTTTTCCAATCTTATCTATCTCATTTTCAAATGATGTTTTTAAAGCACCATCACCAAAATACACTTTTGGCATATTATTCATTATAAACTTATTCATTTTATACCTCCGATTTTAAATTATTTATAATATTACGTTTTCCCATTAATTTATTGAACAAGCCAAGTAACAATTTTTTTAATATTACGATCCCAAAAATCCCATTCATGACTACCTGGTTCTTCATGATATGTATGTGATATATGTATTTTTTCTAAGTATTGATGATATTTTCGGTTCTCATCAATAAAAGCAACATCATTTTCACCACAACAAAGATATATTTCAGGAATATTTTTAGTTAAACGTTTAACACATTCATAATAATCCCATTCGCTACCTTTTAATGTTTCTAAATGTGTATATATTTCTTCATAATAGCGTCGATTAAAAAGGACATCTTTTTCATCATATGTACTATCAACAATACTATCAAGCATTAAAACGGGTGATAAAGCACCAATTTTACTAAAAGTGTTACAGTATAATAAACCATTAATCAATGCTCCATATCCTCCCATTGATAAACCACCGATAAAAGTATCTTCTCTTAAATTAGATAATGGAAATAATCTACGTGTTATCTCAACTAATTCCTTACCAACAAATTGACTATAATTTCTCACACCACTTTGACTATCTACATAAAAAGCATTTTCCCCAGTAGGCATAATCACTGCCAAATGATGTTCAATAGCATATTTTTCAATCCTTGTTCCAGATAACCAATCCAAATCACTACCACAACTTCCATGAAGCAAATAAAGTGTTTTTAATGGTAAATTGATTTTTTCATTTTCTAAATTAAAATAATCACTCTATCAACAGGAATAATACAGGTAATAGGAACCTATCTCATTAATGATTCTGAAAATAATTCTACCCTAACAATTGCCATAATATTCTCCTTTCTTATTACACATTAATTGTAAATTTTAATGATAAAAATGTACAATATTAATAAAGAATAACACTATAACTGATAGTTATATCATGTTATAATTTGAAAAAGGAGCGTTGTCATATGATAGATTTTAATCAACTCAATCATTTAATCATTATTGCAGAAACTGGTTCACTTTCAAAAGCTTCTAAACAGTTACATATATCTCAACCTGGATTATCTAAGTCTATGCAAAGATTGGAAAAAGATTTAAATGTTCTACTATTTAATCGATCTAAAAATGGTATGTCACTTAATGATAATGGTATTTTAGCTCTTGAATATGCTAAAAAGATTATTGGAAATTATGAAGATATGATATCTAATTTGCATAATTTTGATCAAAGTAAACAATTAATAAAAATAGGTTCATGTGCACCTGCGCCTGTTTGGGGATTAACGTATATACTAGGGAATAAGTATCCTGATTGTCAAATTAATAGTGAAGTAACAAACGATGAAAATATGTTATTAGAAGGATTAAATAACTACCAATATTCAATGATTGTGCTTACTCATTCAATAGAAGATAAAGATTATTATTGTGAAGAATTTATTCATGAAGATTTATTTGTTTCTATGCCAAATTCACATAGTTTTTCAAATTATAATGAAATTTCTTTTGAAGAACTTGATGGAGAGAGTATTTTGTTGTTATCAGATATTGGCTCTTGGTATGATTTGTGTGTTGGAGATGCTTCCAGGATCATCTCTTTTAAAGCAGAAAGATGTTTTAACTTTCAATGAGCTTGTTCAATTTTCTACATTATTGAATTTTCGTTCTAATATTACTATTCTCCAAGAAGGCGAGGAAGAAAACAGAGTTAGTATTCCTGTGTCTAATGATGAAGCACATGTTACATTTTATCTCATATATAAAAAAGCTATGAAGAATATATTTCATATATCATCAAAAGATATTCAAGATATTCCCTGGAAGGATATTTAAAAAGCACCATTTGGTGCAATGTCATTAAGTTAAGATTTGATGACATTCCCCTTCTCAAAAATGAGAAGGG
>JAJQDJ010000247.1 GCA_021202205.1 Erysipelotrichaceae bacterium | reverse complement strand
ACTGTAAGGTATATACCTGATATATATCTTACTATACTTATTATACGAGGAGAGTTAGTAATGAACAAGAAAAAATTTATTCATTTGTTTATTGGCCTTGCAATCATGATTGTATTTAGATTTATTCCTGTTGGAATATTACCTAATGTTACTGAAATTGGTATGCAGGTCATTGGTGTATTTATTGGAACTATTTATTTATGGACAACTATTGATCCAATGACATCAAGTTTAATAAGTATCATAATGCTTGCGTTAACTGATTATGCAGATTCTGCTACTTTATTAACTTCTGTATTTGGAAATTCAACAGTTATTCAGGTTTTCTTTTTAACAATTTTCACTGGTGCTATTACAAACAGAAGATTAACTGTATATATCGCTAGATGGATAATGACACGTAAATTTGTAGAAGGAAGACCATGGATATTTACATTTGTTATGTTATTTGGTGCATATTTATTAGGTGCATTTATTAACTGTTTCGTACCAATCTTCTTATTTTGGCCTGTTCTTTATGATGTTTATGAACAAGTTGGTTATAAGAAGACAGATGCTTATCCAAAATTAATGACTTTATGTATTGTTATTGCTGCGCTACTTGGCTTCCCAGTAGCACCATATATGCAAAATGGTTTGGCTTTATTAACGAATTATCTTGGTTTATTAGATAGTTATCCAGCATTAGCTTCTATGACTGGTGTAACTATTAGTAATGGTAGTTATTTTATTGGATGCTTTATTTTAGGTATTGTTTTAGTTGTAGTGACAACGTTAGTTATGAGATTTGTATTTAGACCAAATGTTGAACCTTTGAAGAAGATTACTATTGAAATGTTAGAGAAAAATCCTTTACCACCAATGTCATTTGCTCAAAAAGCACTTGGTATATCTTTAGTTATATTCATTTTCATGATGTTGGTTCCAAGCTTATTACCTAATTTACCAGTTTTAAGTTTCTTAAATAGTAATTCAGTAGCTATGATTGTTTTATTGGTTACATTATTATGCTTTATTCCAGCAGATGATGGTCCAATCTTAAAAATAAATGAAGTTATGGGTAAAGAATTCGCTTGGCCTACATATTTCTTGATTGCTGCTGCTATTATTTTAGGAAGTGTTTTAACAAATGAAGCAACTGGTGTAACAGCTTTCTTAAATGCTGTGCTTTCACCAATATTTACTGGTATTTCAACAATGACATTTACAATTTTATTCCTTGTTATTTGTGTTATTCTTACAAATATTTGTAACTCCTTGGTTATTGGTATGATTATGCAACCAGTTATATTAACTTATTGCGCAACTGCTCTTGTTAATCCAGCCCCTTTGATTACTTTGTTGATTTATACTGTATTATCTAGTGCAGCTTGTACACCTGCAGCTTCACCATTTGCAGCTATGTTATTTGGTAATAAAGAATATTTAACATCTGGTGATATATATAAATATTCAGTTGTTTTTGTAGTTATTAATGTAGTTGTTATTTTGGTTGTAGGTATTCCATTTATTAATTTATTATTCTAATTAGGAAAAACGAAGTTTTATAAAATTTTTAAAAATTAAAATAACTCTTTTTAAAGCTTTAATATAAGTGTAAAATAATAATAAAGGGAGGTTATATTATGAGTTTATATGATATGATTATTGTAGGTTCTGGTCCTGCAGGGATGACTGCGGCAGTTTATGGAGCTCGTGCTAATATGAACATTTTGATGCTTGATAAATTGGCTCCAGGAGGACAAATTGTTAATACTAATGAAATTCAAAATTATACTGGTATGGGAACTATTAATGGTGCAGAACTTGCTATGAAAATGTTTGAACATACACAGGAATTATCAGTTGAATTTGATTATGGTACAGTTTGTAAAATTGATGCTGAAGGTGACATTAAAAAGGTTTATATTGAAGAAGATCCTGATAGAGTTATTGAAACAAAAACAGTTTTGATAGCTTCTGGTAATACACCTCGTCGTTTGAATATTCCTAATGAAGATATGTTTATTGGAAGTGGTATTAGTTTCTGTGCTATTTGTGATGGCCCTTTCTATAAGGATAAAGATGTTGTTGTTATTGGTGGAGGTAATTCTGCTGTTGAGGAATCTATCTATTTAGCAGATATGGTTAAATCTTTAACAATTGTTACTATGATAGGTTTAACTGCTGATCCAATTGCATGCGATAAATTACAGGCATTAGATAATGTTACTATCTATACATATCAAGATCTTTTAGATTTTGTAACTGAAGATGGATCTTTAAAAGGTGATCATTTTAAATCTAATAAGACTGGTGAAGAAAACACTGTATATTGTGATGGTGTATTTGAATATATTGGTTTACTTCTTGTTACTGATTTTGTAAAAGATTTAGGTATTCTAAATGATTATGGTTTTATTGAAGTTAATGATAGAATGGAAACTTCTATCCCTGGTATTTATGGTGCAGGGGACTGTGTTGTAAAGAACTTAAGACAAGTTATTACTGCATGTTCTGATGGTGCTATTGCTGCTCAGGAAGCTTCTAAATATATTAAACAATAGGAGGAAAATGAAATATTAAAAGAAGTTGAAAGTGTTGAATTTAAAAAATTGTATGGTAATGGTGCAGTATTGGTTGATTTCTTCTCTACTACTTGTGGTCCATGCAAAATGTTATCATTTGTTTTAAATGATGTAGAAAAAACTTTAGGAGATAAGTTAACAATCTTAAAAGTTGATTTTGACAAGAATAAAGATTTAACTACTGAATATGATGTTAAAGGTTATCCTACATTAATTTTCTTAAAAGATGGTACTGAAGTAAAACGTATGTATGCGTCAAATAGTGATGTGGTTCTAATACCATAATAAATATGAAATAATA
>JAJQDJ010000054.1 GCA_021202205.1 Erysipelotrichaceae bacterium | reverse complement strand
TGTAAGGTATATACCTGATATATATCTTACTATACTTATTATACGAGGAGAAATTATGGGTAAATATTATGCGGTGAAAGTAGGAAGGGCCCCTGGCATTTATAATAATTGGGACGAATGTCAATTGCAAACGGATAAATATCCAGGAGCTATATTTAAAAAATTTAATAGTAAGCAAGAAGCAGAAGCTTATTTAGGTATTCCTAACGAACAACCAAAACCTTTTAAACAAAAGAAACAGGTATATACACATCAAAAATTCACAAATGAACAACAAAAGGCTTATAATATGATAATGAGTGGTCAAAACGTCTTTTTAACAGGTGAAGCGGGTACTGGTATATCTTATGTTATACAAGCTTTCGTTAAAGAAAATGAAAAACTAAAAAAGAAAATAATTGTTTGTGCTCCTACAGGCATTGCTGCTATTCAAATTAGTGGTGTAACAATTCATAGAGTCTTTCAGGTAAGTCCTGAACCACAAATTAACACATCAAAAGCACAAGTACCTAAAACGGTTAAAGAAGCTGATATCATTATTATTGATGAAATAAGTATGTGTCGTATTGATTTGTTTGATTATATCATTAGTGTTATTAAAAAAGCTGAATCAATGTCAAAACCTAAACAAATTATTGTTGTAGGAGATTTCTTTCAATTGCCACCTGTAACGAATAATCACGATTAGGGTATTCTTACAAAAATATATCCAAGCTATCATAAAGGATTTGCTTTTGAATCACAGTATTGGCAGGAATGTCATTTTGAAACCGTTGTATTAAAAGAGATTATACGTCAATTAGATCAAACTTTTATAGATAATTTAAATAAGATTCGTATTGGAGATTCTACAGCTATTGATTATTTTAATGAAAATGCATTAAAAGAAAAAATATCCAATGGAATTGTTTTATCGGCAAGAAATGCAGTAGCTAATAAAATTAACAAAGAAGAATTAGATAAAATTGATGAAGAACCTATTATCTACTATTCACAAGTTATTGGAGATGTTAAACCAAGTGATAAAACAACGGTTGATGAATTGGAACTTAAAGTTGGAGCAAGAGTTATGATTCTTGTGAATGATATTGAAGATTTTTTATACCAAAATGGATCAATAGGAACTATTGTCAAACTTGGTGATAACTACGTTCAAGTGAAATTAGATAGAACATCTAAAATAGTCACAATTAAAGCTTATGAATGGGATATTGAAAACTATGAAATTGCTGAGGAAACTATTGATGGCGAAACAACCAAACGTTTAAAGAAAGTAGTTGTTGGAAAATTTATCCAACTACCATTAAAACTTGCTTATGCGATTACCATCCATAAAAGCCAAGGCCAAACCTATGATGCCATTAACCTGGTACCTTATTGCTTTGATTGTGGTCAACTTTATGTTGCCTTAAGTCGTGTGAAGTCCATTGAAGGTCTGGCTTTAAGCCAGTCTATTCAACCACAATATTTGATGTGTGATGAAAAAGTTAAAGCTTTCTACAATATTGATCATACGCCAAAATATAATCAAGATGATCTTTATATTCAATTTGCTAAGGACGTTTTAGAATTATCCAACTATGTAGAATATCCATTTCAATTACAACAACTTATTCGAGAATTAAATACTAAGTTAAGTTAAAAACGCAACCATTTGGTTGCGTTATTTGTCTACTGTGATACATACTGGTGTAGGTATGTTTAACTCGTTTTCAGTTAAAACTAACTTTTCATTTTCTTCATCAAAAGTAAGAACCTGTAACTTATTATCTTTTTGTGCACCAACAATTAAATATTTATCATTAATAATATTAAAATCTCTAGGTTCTTTACCCGTATGAACCATTGAAATTAAAGAAATCTTACCAGTTTCTTTATTAACACGGTACATTGCGATACTATCATGACCTCTATTAGAAACAAACAAATGATCACCACTATTTGTTAGTCTAATCGCTGAAGCACTTGTAAACTTTTTAAAACTATTAGGAATACAACTTGTAGATTGTACCATAGATAAATAGCCATCCGTATATTTAAATACCATAATCTGATTAGCTATCTCATTAACTAAATAGGCAAAACGACCATCATTAGAAAAAATCATATGTCTAGGACCAGAACCAGGAATGACATTTAAAGTATAATCTTCTGCCTCGTTTAAGATGCCATTATTGTAACGATACATTACTACTTTATCTGCTCCCAAATCAACAGCATATAAAAATTTATTATCAGGAGTAAATCCAACATAATGGACATGGGGACTTGTTTGTCTTTTTAATAAATCTGGACCTAATCCACGATGATGAACAGCTCCTATCTTATTGACTATTTGATTGTTTTCTAACTGATAAGCTGCCGTAGATCCACCATGATAATTTACCGCAAAAAGATATCTTTGATCCTTATCTATACATAAATGCGTATATGAACGTCCACTAGAACGATAATTATTATTCAATTTTAATTCATCACCATGAATGCTAAAACTTCCAATTCCTCCACCATCATTTTTACTACTTGCATTTTTATAAGTCGTATATAAATTATGATTATTAATAATCATATATGAAGGATAATCAATTGTCACTATTTGTTGAACTTTTGTTAGTTTTAAGCTCTCTTCATCAAAGTTTATGATATAGATGCCCTTATCATCTTTTTTGCCATAACTTGAAACATAAAAAATCATATTAATACTTCCTTTCATATTCATCATTGTATCATATTATTAAAAATAAATATTGAAAAAATGAAAAAATATAAAAGTTTTTTTAAATCTTATATTTATTTTTTGTTTTTGAAAGTTTGTAAAGATAGACCCAATGTCATTAAGTTAAGATTTGGTGACATTCCCCTTCTCAAAAATGAGAAG
>JAJQDJ010000036.1 GCA_021202205.1 Erysipelotrichaceae bacterium | reverse complement strand
CTTCTCATTTTTGAGAAGGGGAATGTCACCAAATCTTAACTTAATGACATTGATATGTACCATCATTATTATCATATACAGCAAGTGGATTAATCAGACCATTTTCTCTAATGCTCTCTTTTAAATCATTAAGATTTCTTTCCACTCTAATTTTATTATTCATTTGGTTTGGAATAATATCATCAATATCAATGAGATCAGGTTTTGGTTTTACATTCAACTTTCTTTTATCTTCAATCAAATCACTTAGATTAGGCATCGTTGTCACCTCTCTCTATTTCGTCTATTAACTGCATGTAATCATCAGCAATCTTTGATTTTGAATCAATGATTATTTTGATTCCATAGTACTACGGCTTGCAACTGCATCCTGATAACCAATTGTTGTATTAAATACATGGTCTGGATAGAATTCACGTATCTTTTTAATAAAGTTTAAATAATCAGGTCTGTTACCTCTAGGAATCATGTTCATTAAAATATTAATTTCATATTCAGCTTCAAAATCATCTTCCAATTTAAATATTTCTGCTAAGGTATTGACCATTGCATCTAATTCAAACAACCCCGGTCTAAGAGGTATTAACACCTTATCTGAAGCAAATAGGCTGTTTGTAGTGATATTATTAAATGTAGGGGCATTATCTCACTACTATATCATATTGCTTTCTAACCTCACGTAACGCACGTTTAAGCCTGCGTTCTTTCGATAGATTAGAATTTGATATATCCTTATCAGTCTTTATCAATAAAGTACCAAATGAAGGAATTATATCAACATTCTCATATTCTGTATGATAGATAGAATCATGTATCACTTCTTTATTTTCAAGTAATACGTTGTTAATATCCTTTCCATTAAATTCAGATTCCTTTATATAATTTTGAATTAAATTCGTTGATTTTCTTGGAGTTGTATTTTCTGGTACTACCAGATTATTAAACTCCTTCATATTTAGCTTATGATACATTTCAGAAAAATAGCTTGTCGTATTTCCCTGTGCATCACAATCTATTAGTAATACTCTTTTGCCTTTTCTCGCTAAACCAACTGCGAGGTTGATAGATATAGTGGTCTTTCCCATACCACCTTTTTCATTAATTACACTTATGACTTCCATAAATAATCCTCCTTAAGTTCATATAAATAACTTATATGTTTAATCAACATAGAAAACATATAAGTTATTTAAAGCATAGTAAAAACAATATATTAATAAAAATGTCAAATAAGATGGAAGGTTGTCATCTTCCCACCTGTTCCAGTTGCATGTCCTAGGGCAATGCACCAGAGCAATAGCTATGTCCCAAGCTAACATCACGACGAATGTGAGTCTCTTTGATTCAGTAATATTACAGCTGACATTCTGTAATTATCATATCCTGTATTTCTATCGCTCTATTCCGTCAAAGGTTTTCTTTACCTGCACGATAAATGTCATGGCGTACTGTTATGATCAGCTCGAACTACTGATTTACGTGTCCTACTGACTATTCAGTTGTCAATGTTCCCTACAAACTGATATATCATCAGTCCGTTTTAGAATAGCAAGGGGAACATAGCTATTCTAAAATAGACCGACAATCTACAGTTGTTTATTTCTAAATGGTGTCAATTAAATTATTCTCGATATTTTCAATATTTTTTATTCACCATTCACTTATCATATTCTTAACAATTTCATATGTTGATGGCTTGGTTGAAACAAAGGTATCAAGATTTTCAACAAACATTCGGAATTTTTCTAAATTTATATTTTCAGAATCATCATTATATTTTTTTAATAATTTTTTATGGACATCCATTAACATGTCATTAATGGATGTTATATACTGGTTTCTCTTGATTATGGCAATGATTACTGACTTACTTTGCGTTTCGTTTGAAGTTATCCTAGATAGTATTATTTTTTTAAAATCGCCAATCATTGATGTGGCAACTTCAAATATTGTGTTCTTAAGTCTCTTAATAAATCCATAGAAGTTAGAAAATCTAAATATGTCTTCTTCTCTTGCTTCAAAATATTCATAAACGATATTTCCTTCTTTATCTTTAACAATATCGCCTGCCTTGTGCTTCAAGATGGCATTTGGATTATTCTTATTACATAACTTTCCTTTATTGTCATAGTAATAATCTCTAACATATTTCTTTGGTTCAGCTATTTCTTTGATTTTTCTGGTAAATGCAAGGATTTTAACGTATTGTCCATCACCCTGCTTATCGAAGTAATAGATGTAAAGCAAGTCCTTTGCACCTATCTTATCCATAAAATTCTCAGTGAATTCGTTCCATCTATCAGGTTTGATTTCATAGGGAATCATAATATCTATTCTATATGAATAAATGTTTCTCCTTTGTATATCCTCTTTATAGTTTCTGGAATGCCTATTCTTATAATCTAAAATAAGCTTCATTTTTTCAAAGTAATTTTCCATAGAAGAATGATATTCTATCTTGTCTTCTATAAAATTTAATGTATCTTCATATGAAGACACTGGTTCAAATTTTAAATACATATTATCTGATACCATTACAATCACCTTATCAACCTCACTCGTTCGGTTGATCCTTTCTTTAAAATAACAAATAAGTTAAACTTATTTATAATAAGGAAATTAACTAATCTGATTTTTTAAATTAACATTGAAGAACTTTCTTCAATGTAAGAATAATTAAATTGTTAATTGCAAACATATGAGGATAATTGCCAGAAAAGCAAAAATGACTAGCATATCCTTTCGTTTCGGATAATGCTAGTCATTTACTAAAAAAGAGAGACATCAATGTCTCTTAATGGCATGAACTTAAGAAGTACCCTCAAATGAGAGGGTATACCTCTTTCTTTAAAAAATTCACAAATATATGCAATATAAAAAACAACTGAAAA
>JAJQDJ010000254.1 GCA_021202205.1 Erysipelotrichaceae bacterium | reverse complement strand
TTATTTTTTAATGAATCAATAATTAACATGATGATCACCTCTATTTATTATTTTATACTAAAATGAACACAAAAAAAGAGTTGATTCATTATTCAACTCTGGCTTGTTTTCTAAAAAAGAATATCCCTATAATGAACATAATCGATATAACACCTACACCAACATTCATATGTCCTGTTAATTGTGTTACAATACTGACTAATGATGTTCCTAAAAAAGATGCTCCTTTACCACAAATATCAAATAATCCAAAATATTCACCTGATTTTTCAGCAGGAATAATCTTAGCAAAATAAGATCGAGATAAAGCTTGAATACCACCTTGGAACATACCGACACAAACGGCTAATACCCAAAATTCCCATTGCTGATCCAATTGAATCGCAAATAAGGCAATACCTGTATAAGCAATAATACATATCTGAATTAATAATTCTGTTGGATATTTCTTGGATAAATAACCAAATAATAAAGCAAACGGAAAAGCAACAATTTGGGTTGTTAATAATGCTAATAATAAACCAGTTGTATCCAATCCTAATGCACTACCATAAGCAGTAGCCATATCAATAATTGTATAGACACCATCAATATAAAAGAAGAAGGCAATTAAGAATAATAATACTTTTTTATCTTCTTTTAATTCAATAAGTGAATGAGCCAATCTTCCAAAGCTTTCTTTAATAGGATGCTTAGGTTTATCAATATAATGTTTTTGTTCATAATTTTTAAGTAACGGTAATGTCATACCTAACCACCACACTGCATTAATAAGAAATGCTATTGCCATAGCAACATTAAAACTTAAACCAATGGAATCATACATTAATACTAAAACTAAAGCTAATATAAAAGGTATACAGCTTCCAATATATCCCCAGGCATAACCGGCAGAAGAAACGTTATCCATTCTTTCTTCTGTAGTGACATCTAATAACATTGAATCATAGAATATCAAACTTGCACTATAACCAACCTTGGCAATCACAAATATAGCTAAAAATATAATCCATGAAGTAGGAACTGATAAAATAGCTAAACCAATCACACCAATCATCATACTAATCGTAAAAATTGGCTTTTTATATCCCTTTGTATCAACAATTGTTCCTAATACTGGACCAATAATCGCCACGATTAATGTTGTAAGTGATGCCGCATATCCCCAATATGCTAAATAATCAGTTTCACTAATATTGGCAAGACTTGCCAAATAATTAAAATAAATTGGTACAATAGTCGCAACCATTAAAGTAAAAGCACTATTACCTACATCATACAATATCCAATACTTCTCTAATTTTGTTAAATTACTCATAATTCCTCTTAAACCTCTCATTTAAATAATCATCATCCAAATGCTCAACAAATTCATTTATTAAAGAAACTGCTAAATCAACAGCATTTTCTTCTTTATTAATTAATTCATTAATAGCATTCGTTAATTCAAAATCTTTTTGATAACTAATCAATAAACCACTATATTTATCATACATCTTAGCTATTTTCATAACATTAAATACAAAACCTCTTTTTATTTTTCCAGGTGCTCTTATAAAATTTAAATAGAATATCATCCAATGTAATGTTTCATTGATTTCTTTTTCAGTTAGATGAAAGAAAGGAGCAATCACTTCATAGATTTCTTTACTAGGTTGTAAATGCTTAGTCATAGATTGTCTTAATGGATCTTTTCCTTTTCTTACAATAATTTCTCTATCTAATTCTGATTCTATTTCACTATGTGTTTTATTTAATTCATCTTGTATTTGATAAATGTAAGGATGACATGTACTATCTAAAGTAAAATGCGTGATAAATCCTAGAATATAAACTAATGCAGCATCAGGATTGCTATTTTCTTTTATAAGCTTTTTAGCTTCTAAAAAGAAAGGATATGCTTCTTCATAATGCATAGATGATCCGAGTTTATTGACACGAGTTCTTACATAAACCTTATGATAGAATAAAATGTCAGGACCGTGAACACCAATATTATAATAATCTATAAAGGGTTCTATTTGATTTTGTAAAGTAGGATTTAATTTAGAAAAAACTTTTTTACCAAAATCTAAATGTGTATAACCTGCTGGCATATTTTAACCTCCCTCGAAAATTATAATGATATTATAGCATATATCAATCTTTTTTTCGTAATGATTTTGTTAAAATAGAAAAAGTGCGTTATAATATGTAAGAAAGTGAGGAAAATATGAATACATTAGAAATTATTAAATATAGAAAAAGTGTAAGAAAATATACAGATCAAGAAATTACAGATGAACAATTACATGAAATCTTATTAGCAGGTATGACTGCTCCAAGTTGTACAAATGCAAAGGATTGGTCATTTATTGTTGTAAGAGATAAGGATACATTAAGTAAGATGGCTGATTGTAATGGAAAACCTGCACAATTATTAAAAGATGCTAATGTAGGAATACTTGTTTGCGGTGATTTGAGTAGAGCATTTAAATTAGCTAAAGATTATTGGATTATTGATTGTAGTATTGCCTGTGAAAATATGATTTTAGCAGCTACTGATTTAGGTATTGGCTCTGTTTGGTTAGGAACATATCCACAAATGGATAGAGTGAATGGTTTAAGAGAATTATTTGATTTACCTGAGAATATAATACCGCATTCTATTATATCTTTTGGTTATCCTGATGGTGAGTTATTAAGAGATAACAATTCTGAAGATAGATTCGAAGAAGATCGTGTACATTACAATAAATGGTAAAATAAAAGTTCCTGGTAACACTAGGAACTTTTTTAGATACCTAACTAAACTTGTATGATTTTGTTAAAATAGGGCAATATATAAATTGAATAACTCCCCGAATTGCAAGCAGAAAGTGAAATTAAGATGAAAAAAATTTAATTTTTATAGA
>JAJQDJ010000243.1 GCA_021202205.1 Erysipelotrichaceae bacterium | reverse complement strand
TGATGAATTTAATTTGACTTTAGTACTACCAAATAATTTGACTATCCACAATATATCTTGTTCAATTAACAACCAATATGATTATCAAATATGAAGCACCATAAAAGCAAAGCTTTTGAGCTTTGCTTATGCTTTTTGCAAAAATGTTTTATAAGCTAAGTATGCTTCATAAAGGTCTACTTTAGATAAGACTTCATAAGGGGCATGCATACTTAATATTGGAATACCTGCATCGATAACATCCATATTATAGTTGGCCATATAACATGAAATTGTTCCTCCACCACCTTGATCAACTTTACCAACTTCGGCAGTTTGAAAGTAAATATTGTTTTCATCCATAATCTTTCTAATTTCTGCAACATATTCAGCATTGGCATCATTTGAACCACTCTTACCTCTTGCTCCAACATATTTATTGAAAACAATACCATTGCCTAAAAAAGCCACATTTTTTCTTTCGCTTACTTCTGCATATAACGGATCAAAACCATTGCTGACATCACTAGAAAGAACTTTACTATTTGTTAGGGTTCTTTTTAAATCTATGTATGATGTGTGTTCGGCTAAATTAAGTATTTCAGCCACACTATTTTCAAAGAAAACAGATTGAGCACCTGTAGCTCCCATGCTGCCAATTTCTTCCTTATCTACTAATAAGCAACATGATGTATAATCAACATCATCCATATCTAAAATAGCCTGTAACGATGTAAATGCACAGCATTTATCATCATGACCATAAGCTAATATCATAGATTTATCTAATCCATAATCTCTTGCTTTACCAGAAGGGACAATTTCAATTTCAGCAGATAAAAAATCTTCTTCTTCAATATTATATTGATCTTTGAGTAGTTTTAAGATATTGGCCTTAACGCTATCTTTTTCTTCATCTTTTAAAGGAATTGTGCCGAGGGTTAAGTCTAAGTTTTCGCCACCGATAAATTCATTAGCAGTTTTCTTTAATTGATCACCAGCCAAATGAGGTAATAAATCACTTATACCAACAACAGGATCATCATCCTTTTCACCAATATTGATATGAATAGCTGTTCCATCTTTTTTAACAACTACACCTATTAATGATAAAGGAATAGTTAGCCATTGATATTTCTTGATACCACCATAATAATGCGTATCTAATAATGCAAAACCATCTTTTTCATAGAGTGGGTTTTGTTTAATATCTATTCTAGGTGAATCAATATGAGCACCTAATATTCTTAATCCTTGAGTGATATCTTTTTGACCTATAACAAATAAAATCATATTCTTATTTCTATTGTTAATATAAACCTTATCTCCAGGATTTAAGGTAGTAAATTCTTTGATATCTTTATAACCTTTTTGCTTGGCAATGATGAGTGTTTCATTGACAAATGTTCATTCTGTATTACCTTTAGTTATAAAATCTTTATAATCATCAGCAAAACGCATCACTTCATCATAATTATCATATTTGTTCCATGCATTTTTAGCGTACATATAATCATTCCTCCGTATTCAGTTCTAATAATTTTAAAATAATTTCTACTTGTTTTTGCATCATTGAGATAGATACATATTCATAGGGCCCATGATAATTATACCCCCCTGTACCAATATTAGGACAAGGAAGTCCTTTATAAGTAAGCATAGCGCCATCTGTACCACCTCTAATAGGGCTAGAAAAACCATCAATGTTACAGGCAAGCTGCGCTTTTTTGTAGTTATCTATAATATACATATGATTGATCATATGTTCCTTCATATTAAGATATGTTTCTTCGATGGTGATTTTAATCATAGGATAACTATACTTTTTATTTAAGAATGCTGCAATATTTTTGAAATCCTGACATTGTTGATGAGCTAAATTTAAATCATGATTTCTAATAATATATTCCATTACAGTTTTTTCACAATTGCCATGAATTTGTAGCAAATGGTTAAAACCTTCATAACCTTCAGTATATTCAGGACGTGCAAAGGTAGGTAATAAGCGATCAAATTCCTGAGAAATAGTAATAGAATTTATCATTTTATTTTTTGCGCTACCAGGATGAATACTTTTACCTGTGATCTCCACAATAGCGCTATAAGCATTAAAGTTTTCATATTCAATCAAATGAATATCCCCACCATCAACAGTATAAGCATAATCAGCTTTAAAATAATCAAGATTAAAATAATCTGTCCCTCTGCCTATTTCTTCATCTGATGTAAAAGCTATTTGGATATCATTGTGTTGAAACTCAGGATGTTCACAAATATATTGGACCAACTCCATAATAATAGCAATACCGGCTTTATCATCGGCTCCTAATAGAGTATTCCCATCGGTATGTATTAAATCGTGATGGATCACATTCAATAAATCAGGAAATACCTTAGGATCTAAAACCATTTGTTTTTCTTTATTGATTGTTATGACATCACCTTGATAATCTCTAACAATAATTGGATTAACATTTTTTCCGCTACAGTCTGGAGAAGTATCCATATGAGCAATAAAACCTATAATATCACCTTGATGATGATTATTAGAAGGTATGGTTGCATAAACGATACCATATTTATCTAAAAAAGCATTAATATGATATTGTTGTAATTCTTTTACAAGTAATTTTGCTAGATTGAGTTGCTTTGAAGTTGATGGAACAGTATCAGATGTAGCATCTGACTGGGTGTCATAACTGATATATTTTAAAAATTGCTGTTCTATACTCATGATATAACCTCGCTTTCAACGAAAAATATTATACACTGAATATATGATTTTAGCAAAAGATTTACTTAAAGATTATGATTTATGAAAAATTTTTAAAAAAGGAAATTTGTGTTGACTAATGAGAAACGTTTCGATATGATTAAGCTATAAAATAAAAAAAACCTCATTTGCACCGTGTGCGTCATTAAAATAAAAAAACATT
>JAJQDJ010000032.1 GCA_021202205.1 Erysipelotrichaceae bacterium | reverse complement strand
GTCCAAAATGTCTATATTTTTCAAACTTAAATTGACAGAGATATTTTAATATGATAGTTTTCATTTAACGATAAGAGAACTAATAACACAGATATGTGTAATTTTATCAACACGCTAATAAGTATTTATCTAGTAGAATTTTAAGTATTGAGACATATCTGCATTTTTGAAATGTGTTTATGTCTTTTTTATTGAGAAAGAAGATGAATCAAATGGATTTTAAAAATAAAATAAGAGATCTAGATGTGAAAGATTTTTTATGTTTGATATCAATTGTTATACTAATGATTTTGATATTAGTTTATTTTAAAAATGTAATTGATATTGTAGCATATCTCTTAGATGTTTTTACACCTGTATTTATTGGTATTACTTTAGCATTTATTTTTAATATACCTATGAATTATTATGAAAAGAAATTACCTATAAAAAATGACAAGACGAAAAAAATACTATCAGCAGTATTGGCTATAGCTTCTGTATTGATTTTTGTTGTGATAGTTTTAGTGGCAGTCATACCTCAGATTTTCGAAAATATTAGAATTTTTCTTGATAATTCATCATCATTAATAGACAAATTGTGGACACAAATTCAAGATGTTTTTATGTATTTTAATATACCATCTGATGTCATTACTTCTATAGAATCTTATGAAACTAACATTAATGAAACAATTTTTGATATACTGCGTAATTGGATGCCAGATATTATCGATTCAATCATACAATTATCATCAGGAGTAGCAGATTTATTTATTGGTTTTATTATGTCATTTTATATATTATTGTCAAAAGATATGCTACTTAAACAAATCGATAAATTATCTCGTGCTATTCTTAAAGAAAAAAATTATGAATGGCTTAAGGATTTTTCAAATCTTGTTGCTGAAACATTTGGTGATTTTATATTTGGACAATTAAAAGAAGCTATCATTATTGGTATATTGTGTTATATAGGATGCTTGATTTTGCGTATTCCATATAGACTTATTTGTTCCTTAGTTATAGGAGTTAGTAATATAATTCCCTATTTTGGACCAATTATAGGTGCTATTATTGATTGTGTGATTATCTTTTTGGTTGATCCATTTCAAGCGATTGTTTTCTTAATTTTTTCTACGTGTTTACAACAATTTGAAAGTCATTTTATATATCCTCAAGTAGTAGGCAGGAGTATTGGTCTTTCACCATTATGGGTGTTATTAGCTGTTTCAATAGGTGGAAATTTATTTGGAATACCAGGTATGGTTATTGGACTACCAACATTTGCAGTTGCTTATGAATTGATAAGAAGATGGACAAATCATCGTTTATATAATAAATAGTCATATTTTTGTCTTGATTGCTTAATAAGATATATTTTAATTTTTTCTCATGATGATATATTTATCCATAAAGAATACGATAATAGCATCACCAATGCCATAAATGAGTTGTGAAACGACACCACATATTTGATATAAAAATTGAGATGAAGCATTCATAGTTGCTTGAATAGAGTTTATAAAACTTCCTCCTATCATTGTATATATTGCGTTTTGTAGTGGTGTACCAATGATTGTTTCTACAATAATCAGGATGACAACTAGAATAACATATAAAATGATACTTAAATAAATATTATTATTAGCTTGAAATGTTTTCTTTCTATTGGTTATGAAGGATATCACTTTCGCAATAATATTAGACACTAAAAATGCTAAAAAAGATCCTAATGTTTGAGACGGGAAAGGCCAAATAGTAATTGTATTCGTCAAATTTTGAAAAATAATATCACAAATAATACGAGAAACAAGTTGAGCTATCAAGGCACATAAACCAAATACTAAAAACCAAGCAACTTGAAGTTGACTTTTATGAGCATTAAAATATACATTTAACTTATTCATCACTTTGCATCACTTTCTTTTTATAAATAATATAAGAATAATCACTCAATTGACTTCTTTCTTTCATTTTTTCATAAACTTTATCATGTAAATATTGAATATTCTCATTTTTTGAAAAATTTTCTTGAGGATAATATGGTCCATCAACATAAATCGTTATTTTAGGTTGCTTAAAAATATGACTCTTTTGATAAGTTGTTGTGAAAACAAATACTGGACTATTTGTATCAACAGGAAAATGAAATGAAGTTTTACTAAATTCCCTGATTTGCGTACACCAGGGCCAAAGATGTCCTTCTGGATATATTACAATAGGATGATTCTTACTGTTGTGATAATGTATACTATCTATAAATTTCTTCATTGCTTTAAGACGACTTGGAATAGGTAAAGCTCCACCTATTGGTAATAATTTACCAATAAAAGGAATACCCAGGTTTGCTGGACTACAAATAATATATGGTTTCTTAGGAAAACATATTAAAAACGGATCAAAAACATCACCTAATATTTGTGTATGATTGCTATAAAGATAATAATTATGATGATGTTTAAGAACTTTTTTGTTTTTGATTGTTACTCTTAAATAAAATTTGCAATAAATAAAAGAAATGATTAAAACAAGATAATAAAACAAATATGATACAAACAAATAAAAAATATTATGATGAATCCATTGGTAATTGGATTTTAACTGATAATCTTGATTCTGGCTTTCGATAAAGTCATTGTCATATGATTCATAGTACTTGACCTTATTCATATGTGCCTCCTTTGAATCAAATATTATATAACAAATTATTAAAAATACAACATCACATTTTAAAAAAGTGTTTATAAATACGGCAGACCAATTATTCCAAACAGCTTATTTCAATCGAGTCTGTCGTTATACGGATAACATACATAATTAAATAGTCTTATTTATGAAAGCTATTTTTATTTTGTCCAATCCTTTGACACGTCTATTATTAATATTAAAACCTCATTTGCACCGTGTGCGTAAATATAGTATAATCTAAGAGTCTA
>JAJQDJ010000094.1 GCA_021202205.1 Erysipelotrichaceae bacterium | reverse complement strand
CGGCGCCTTCGGCAAGTCGATTGACAGACTTCAAATTGTCTTGTCAAAGTAAAATCTTCATAAGTAATTTAAATCGTAGCAACGCTCTGTCAAGCTCGCTTGAAACAGAGCTTGCAAATGGGAGCGTTAGCTCCTCAGTGTTTCAGTGGGAGATTACAACTCCAACTGAAATGATGAATGTCCCCGCCTCTAAGGCGGCGGAGGACATCTTTGCATAAGTTATATTTATTTAAAAAATTAAACACACAATTTGCAAAATTCCCCTCGTGACCTCTGAATTTGAGGAAGCGAGGGGATTTTTTATTTTTCGGTTGCTACGACGTTGCTACATATGATTTATCAATTGACGATATATACGATGTCTATGCGGAATTTAAACATTGACCTTTTGACTGTTAATCATGAGGTCACTGGTTCGAGCCCAGTTGGGGGAGCCAAAAAGGAAGCGATACGCACAGCGTGCCGCCTTTCTTTTTGTGTTCATCAAAACTACAACCGGGCTCGAAGGTGAGCGTTAAGAAAATGTGCCGGTGGCACATTTTTAGCGAACGGGGACAGATGAACATTACCTCCCGCAACACGCCCCAACAAACGAGGCAGGTGCAATAACTGAAATCTTATGGAATTTAATGCTGTCTGATTGCGGTTGCTGCGAGCTTATCTCTTCTTCACTTGTTTTTTATATATTACTGTAACACATCTATTGTAATCCTACAGATGAATTTGTGTCATATATATATTTAATATTGAAATCTTTGCATATTTTTGCTAAAATATAAATGTATAGATGTTAAATCACTAAAAAGCTAAAATGGGATAGAATAAGACAATGTTAACAGACAAATATAATACAAGTTAGGTGAGGAGTATGATAAATATAGCTGTTGTAGACGATGAACCTATATTTATAGACACTTTGATTAATAAAATTGCCGATTGCTGTAATTCATTAGAGATTAAATATTTAGTTGATAAATATTCTAATGGTTATAGTATACTGGAAAATTATAAAAAGTACCACCTGATTTTTCTTGATATTGAGATGTCGCTAATTGACGGAATTACCATTGCTAAAACAATAAATGAGCTAAAAAATGAATCTGAGTTTCCTTGTCTTGTTTTTGTAACCAGTCATGATGAACTTGTCTTTGACGCATTAAACAGTTTTCCGTATTCATTTATTAGAAAATCCGATATTAATACCGGGGCTGCTCTGAGTAACTGTATCATAAAATTGTCAAAGATAGTTAAAGATAATAGTAAAACTATTAAACTGCGTACAAACAGGCAAGATATCATAATAAAAATTTCTGATATAATTTATATTGAAAAGTTGAAGAATTATTCATATATTCATACAGCTTCTGAAAAGTATTCTGTTAAATCTTCGTTGAAAGACTATGAGATATTACTATCAAAATACGGTTTTATTCGCTGCAACGAGGGGTACATTGTAAATCTCAATGAAATTTCTAAAATATTTGATAAAATCTATTTTGTTAAGCAATAATGAGACTGTACCCATAAGCCGAAATAGGGTTAATATGGTCAAAGAAGCTTTTATGAAAAGGACTGTTTGCTTAAATGGATAGTAATAATATTATTTTTGAGTTATTAGTAAATTTTTTTCAGGGAATGATGTTCATAACCTTTTGCTATAAGTTTTTAACTCCTTCCAAAAAACAAATTACAAATAGAGTTTTTTATTGCTCTGCTGTTACTTTGATGTTTTTGTCCATTACATTAATAAATTATTTATATATTTCATTTGCTTATATCGAAACAATTGTATTTTTTGCAATTATGATACCATATTGTGTACTGTTTTTTAAAGACAGATTGTTTATAAGAACAATAACTCCATTGTCGTTGAATGTGTTATATTCGGTTCTTTCTTTTGGACTAAATTACTTCTTTTCTGCCTTTATTAATTGCGATTACGATTACCTTATGACTGAGAGCACAACATACAGGTATATATATGTAATTTTATCTAATCTAATTTTTGTGGTTATTCTATATTTGATGCATCACTTGTTCAAAGAACAGTTACATATGATGAGGTTAAGGGATGTGTTCTTGTCGCTTATAATGCCGGTTGCAGGTATTATTGTTGCTGCATTAACATTTTTAGTATCGTCAAACGCTTCAATGCCAAGCTCTAACCGAATAATTCTCGGACTTGTTTCGATAATTATTATTTGTTATACTTTTATGAATTTCTATTTGATTAAAAATATATCAAATAATTATGTGTTGCAGAAAGAAAACTTAGTTGCAAACAAAGAAAAAGAAATATATAGGTTAGAAATTGCAAATTCCGAAAGATATATAAGAGAGGTTTCTACAATCAAGCATAACATTAAAAATCAACTTTTGTGTATTGAAACACTAATCGATGAACAGAATTATACTGAAGCAAAAGAAGTTTGTAATAATATTAATGACAACATAAAAATTACAGCTCATATGTATAAAACGGGAAATGTATATCTTGATGCCATATTGAATACAGTTTATGCAAAAGCAAAAGAAAATAGAATTAAATTAACTGTTAATTGCAATACAAATCTTGAATTTGTTGGTTGTGATGATTTATTGATACTTGTTGGTAACCTGGTAGATAATGCCATAGAAGCACTTTGTTGCGAACAGATAAAAGAACTGAAAATAGATATTTTACGAAAAGGAGTGTATGCAATTTTAAACATACAAAATTACAGCAGTAAATCCGTTTTGAAAACAAATCCAAACCTTTTCACCAGCAAAATTGATGTTAAAAATCACGGATACGGACTTTGTAGTGTAAAAAGAATCGTAAAAAAATATGATGGTGATATTACATTTTATGAAGAAAACAATTATTTTTATGTAAATATTATGATGGAGATTCAAAATATCACCTAATAAAAACAAATTATACACAATTTAGATATATT
>JAJQDJ010000264.1 GCA_021202205.1 Erysipelotrichaceae bacterium | reverse complement strand
AGCACATATTTTTAATTTTTCATAGTTTTTCATAAACTTTTGACTCTACCCGTATTATAAATGATTTTTTTAAAATGATAAAGACAATAGTTATAAAATATGTTATAGTAGGGACGGAGATGATAATATGGATAATCAAACAATGGTTTTAACCAATGAAGATGGAGAAGAATTAAATTTAAAGTTATTGGATGTATGTGATTACAAAGATAAAGAGTATGCTGTGATGATGGAAGTCACAGTGAGTGATGAGGTTGAAATTTATATTTTTGAAGTTGTTGAAGATGAAGATGGCAATGGTGCCTCTTATTATGAAGTAGAAGATGATGAGGCATTGGAGGCCGTTTTTGATATATTTAAAGATGAATATCAGGATGTCTTTTCGTTTGAGTGAAATGAGTTATCAGCAATGATAACTTTTTTTGTTGGAATTATGTTGAATATAGCAATAAAATTGTAATTTTATAGAAAATGTAGTAAAGCTGTCAAAAAGTACACTTTTTGACAGTTGCTTTACTCAAATTCTTGATTTTTTTGACAATGTAGCATTCATACTATAAGGGTACTTTTTCGGAGAACTTTCATGTTTTTTTATTGTTTTCATAATATTTCATTGAATTTCACAAGCCTTTTTGTTATCATAGGTCATGAAAATAAAAGCTGTCAAAAAGTGTACTTTTTGACACTACATAAATAAGGGAAGGAGAAAATATGATAACTATACAACAAATATGTCTGGAATGGTTAAAAGAAAAAGAGGGTACAGTTAAAACAATTACATATGAGAAGTATGAGAAAGCTATCAATAAATATATTATTCCTTTTTTTAAAAGTCATCCGATTGAACAATTAACAGAAAAACAGATTAGTCAATATTTATATGATCAATATAATGATTTATCTTATAGTACTGTTAAATTCATAAGAATAACGCTTTTATCTGTTTATGATTATGCGGTTGAACATTATGACTACAGGATATTGCATACAAATAAGATTACTTTTGATGCTGTAGATGAAAAGAAACCAATAGATACAATCAGTGAAGAAGAGGAAGCACTATTGTATCAATATTGTATGTCTCATATGAATGCTTTAAGTGTAGCAATATTACTATCATTATATGCAGGATTGAGATGTTCTGAAATATGTTCATTGACTATCAAGGACATTCATTTGGATGAGGGATATATTGACGTTAATAAAAAGTCACAAAGGAATACCAATTATATCAATAATGATTCTAAGACATTATTCCATACAATAGAGCTTTCATGGCCAGAAAAACGACAAGTCGTTTTGTTGCCATTCCTTGTTGACTATTTAAGTCGTTATATCAATGATGAACCAGAGGATTACTATCTATTGAGTAAATCATTGAAATTGTCAGAAAATAGATTGTATCAAGGCAAGCTTAAAAAGCTTGGGCAGGAATTTGGCTTTGATGTGAATTTCTCAGTATTGAGAAATACATGCAAGAATAATTGCCTTAATAACAATGTCAATATTAAGTATTTATTAAATATGTTAGGTATGTCGAAGATTGAGATAACGATCGATGATTCATTTCATGAAGGAATGGATTATCAAAGAGATCAGATGAATAAGATTCAGCCTGATTTATAGATTGATTATCATAGTAATGGGGAAGTGATAAATTGAATATTATAAGAAGCGATTTTAAGATGTTTTATCGTATGATCTTATTAGCTGTGATTGATGCTTTGTTTGTTGTAATAGCATCTTTTCTAGCTATGTTTATACGTATGGAATTTCATATGGATTGGGAGTTATGGTATAACTATGTGCCCTATATAGGGCTGGATATCGTTATAACATTAGGGATATTTCATTTCTTTAAGCTTTATAAGAGTCTATGGACGTTTGCCTCTATGCTAGAGCTAAGAGAAATGATATTTGCGATTGTAACAAGTGCTTTTGTTAAGGTTATCGTGTTTGCTTTAGCATTGGATATTGTGATATCACGATCATGGTATGTGATGGAACCGATGATATTGCTATGTTTATGTAGTTTTACACGTTTTTCCTATCGTAATCTACGATCTCTTAAGAATAACTCAAGGATCAATATAGACAATAAGATTATGATTGTTGGTGCTGGTGAAGCAGGGAATATATTGCTTAGAGAGACATTGTTAAGCAATCATGTGAATCAGAAGGTTGTTTGCTTGATTGATGATGATCCTATGAAAAAGGGAAAGTATATGAACAATGTTCCGATTGTTGGTAATCGTGAAACGATTATCGACAATGTCAAGAAATATGAAGTGACAGAGATCTATATTGCGATGCCTTCAGCATCGTTGAAAGATAGAAGCGATATTGTTAAGATATGTGAAGAGACTGGGTGTCAATTTAAGATACTTCCTGGTTTTTATCAGATGATGTCTGGTGAAGTAAGTATATCCAAATTAAGAGATGTTGAGATAGAAGACTTATTGGGTAGGGAACCCGTTAATGTCAATATTGATGAAATAGCAGGATATATTAAAGATAAAGTGATCATGATCACAGGGGGGGTGGGGGCAGCGTAGGAAGCGAACTTGCAAGGCAAGTCGCTGCAAGAAACTCTAAGCAACTTGTGATTGTCGATATCTATGAAAATAATGCCTATCAAATACAGATGGAGTTATTGCATAACTATCCTGAATTAAATTTGGCTGTAAGGATTGGCTCTATTAGAGACAATGGAAAAATAGATAAATTGTTTGATGAATTCAGGCCTGATATTGTCTATCATGCAGCGGCACATAAGCATGTGCCATTGATGGAAGATAGTCCTAATGAAGCAATTAAAAACAATGTATTTGGCACATTGAATTTAGTCAAGGCTGCGGATAAATATGTATGCGTCAAATAGTGATGTTGTTCTAATACCATAATAAATATGAGATAATATATCCAAGAGGAGGATATATTATA
>JAJQDJ010000041.1 GCA_021202205.1 Erysipelotrichaceae bacterium | reverse complement strand
ATAAAAATTAAATTTTTTTCATCTTAATTCCACTTTCTGCTTGCAATTCGGGTTGATAATTTTATTAATTCCACCTCGATCAGGAAATGATTCCTGTGCTAGAGGATGTAATAATTGATTATCATTCAATATTGGTTTTAAAGAACGATCCTTATTCAATTGGATAGTATGATACTCTTCAAATCCTAATATTTGTAAATAAACTCCCCAATCTGATAATTGTTTATATGTCATTTCAAATTGGTCAGATGATTGCCTTTCCTTATAAGCTAAACCATCTTGAGACTTTATCATATTCCATATTTCTTTAATATTTCGATATGCCGTAGCATTATTGTAACTTAATTGTTCAATGTTATGATGAAAGAAGTTAAGTAACTCTTGGGTATTATGAATACGATTAATTTCATCAGCTATAGTAGATGTATACAAAACTTCATGGCTATCAATTTTCCCTTTATTATCTTTAGGTGATTGATGAATAATATCTAAAGCATCCTGATAAGTTAAATCATGTTTCATACAATAATAATAAATAATTTCATCAATATTATGTAAATCAAAACAACGTAATAAACAAACTCTTCTAAAGAAATCCTTTGTTTCATCTATACTTAAATGAAATGCAAAACATAATTGATAAGCTGTATCTTTTTCAATACGTTTATGTTCACTATACCATTTTTTCATATTTCTTGGATTTTTCATATGAGCTTCTTTAAATATTGTTTTAATAAATTTAACTTTATTATCTATATTATTGATATTTCCATCATAACCATGTCCTTGAATAAATTCATCCAATGCTTTATCAAAATTACGAAAAGATTGTGCCATTTTTAATAATTCATCTGTATAATTGGCATCTTCTGGACGTATATCATATATTTTTTCTTCAATTTCATCAGTATAAATTCCCATGCTAGTCCCTCTCACTTCATGAATAATATTGTAACATAAAAAAGAGCATAAAAAAAGAGATGTGGCTGATGTGTTCATTCCATCGTGTCAATGTACTTAAACACATCCTCTACTTCACAGCTCTTTTTTTGTCATATTTCCTTGGAAATACCGATTTATACATAATCCCCACTATCAGTTGTTAATTCTGTAAATATTTGTTGTTGCTGAGTACCATCAAAAGTCAATAATACTTTTTCATAGCCACTAGAAGAGTAAGTTGTCAGTACTAACTTATCTCCACAAATGCTTGCATCGCTAATATAACCTGTATAAATACTTGTACTTTGTCCCGTACTGATATCATAACGATATAAAACATAACTAGATGTATAATAGAATAAATATTCATCTGTCATATTAAACAGACATCCTTCAGTTATGGTTGTTGTTTCTTTTGTGCTTACATCATAGCTATAAATAACAGCATCAATACAATAATAAAGTTTACCATTAGAATATATCAAATTATCAACTTCACCACTAATAAGTTTTTCTTCACCCTGTCCTGAAGAAGAAACTGAATAAATACCATCACTACCTGTAAAATAAATCACATCATCTACAACATTAATATTGTAGCTTTGATGATCAGTGATTTGTTTAGATGTCTTGGCTTCAATATCATAAACATAAATAGATTCAGAATCTGAATCTAATTGATAATAAATCATATTGTCAATCACATTTACATAATAAACATCTTCATCGTCAAAATACGTTGTATCATTAGAGCCATCCAAATCCATAGAATGTAAAATATAATTGCTATCACAATAATAAATCTTATCATCAGTTACATTAATATATGATACATCATCTTCTAGCAATACAGTTTGATTTGATAAATCGTAATCCATACTTACTAAATAACCATTATTATTTTGCATATAGATTTTATCATCAGTTTGATAAACATAACCACCTTGTATATTATTGCCTATTTGCGAAGCATATGAAGTCGTTCCACTAATCGTTAAATTAGCTACAGTAGTTGTATTACTATCATCTTCATAATATTCACCAACATTATTAGAAGAACTGCTAGATCCATAATATAAATACCAATAAGATAAGCCACTTAATGCCACTAATACAATCACTGCTCCTACAATAAGAAGTATATTTATTTTTTTCTTAGGTTTTTCATAATTAGCATAGTTTGGATCATCATAAGTATTATAATAATCAGAATTATTATAATCGTACGATTGATGATTATAATGATCATCCTGATCTAAAGGTTTATAATAACCTCCTATCGATGATTCCCTTTTTTGCGTATTTTCATTGTAATAATTTTGATCATCATTTAAAGTCCTTCCACAATGATGACAAAATTGTGAAGATGGGTAAATGAGTTGACCACAATAAGGACATTTCACAATCTTTGTCCCACAATGAGGACAATATTGCATACCATCTTGTACATCACCATTACATTTAGCACATTTCATTTATATTTACCTCCACATTAATGTGTATCTTCTTCATCAACAACTTTAAAATCTACATCTATAACATCAGAATCATAACTTTGATTTTGTGAATAGGTATTATCATAATAAGTTTGATCATCACGAGATGATGATCGATGTTTGATTTTATTACTCAAGTTTCGCACTTCAAAAATGGCATCATTAATATAAAAACATGGATAAAACCATAAAATATTATGATAAAGATAATGTACTTGACAAACCTAAAGATATAGTCATCCATGTAGGAAGCATTGTTTCCCATTTTGTAAGCATTTCTCCTACCATTACTTGTATTTCACTTTCTAACCCTTCTGATAATACCTTTATTTTAGTAAGCAATAAGTTTAATGCTTCTATATATGAAGCACTTGCCATTTCATCCCATAATTCAAGAAAGAAACCACCTGCTGTTTTTGGATCCTTATCCTTTCGTGTTTCCCATGCCACAACTATATATCTTACAAATACTATTGTTGTATGTGAAATAAGGCTTTCAAAACTAT
>JAJQDJ010000037.1 GCA_021202205.1 Erysipelotrichaceae bacterium | reverse complement strand
AAAGAGGTACCCTCTCATTTGAGGGTACTTCTTAAGTTCATGCCATTGGGAGCAAATGCTCCTTTTTTCATAACTTTTTCACATTTTTATATTATAATAGAGAAGAAATGAGGTGACTGGGATGAAAGTTTTTTTAATAGAGGATGAAAAACTTATTCGCATGTTTATTGTGGAGTATTTTAATAAGCAGGGAGCCCAGGTAATAGAAGCATGTAATGGGTATGAGGGACTTGATTACATGGATGATAGTATTGATATCGTGTTGTTGGATATAATGATGTCGGGAATTGATGGCTATGAAGTATGTCAGTTAATAAGGGAAAAAAGTGATGCGCCAATTATTTTTATTAGTGCACTTAGTGAAGATGATAATAAGTTAAAAGGCTATGCATTGGGAGCGGATGATTTTATATCCAAGCCTTTTACACCTTCACTATTATATGCTAAATGAGATGCCTTGTTGAAACGTGTTAATAAGAATATCCAAAAGACAGTTATTCATGAGGGTATTATTACGATTGATGAAGATACACATGAAGTATTGGTTAATGATAGAGAGATTAATTTATTATATAAAGAATATTCTATATTATTATATTTAATTGCTAATAAGCGTAAAATACTCACTCGTGATCAACTATTAGATAAAATTTGGGGTTATGACTATTATGGTGATCAACGTATTGTTGATACATATATAAAAAAGCTAAGAAGAAAACTTGCAGAAGCATCTCCATATATTCAAACAGTCGTGAAGTTAGGATATATGTTTGAAGTGAAGGATGACCTATGAAGAGATTTCAAAATATTCATATTAGCCTCATTATCAAAATAACTACTGTTGTATTTTTTGCGTTTTTATTTGTAATAGCAAATGAAATGCGTTTAGGTATTGATCGTTATATGAAAAATACAGTTGAAACCAATGCAGAATCCATTGTGCTGCAATTAGATAAGTTTGCGAAGTCATATGCTGAAAATATAGCTATTAATGAAGTTGATCTTACAGGTGATACTTTTCAAAGATCTTATAATTTTGCATTATCTGGGGATACAACTAAAATAAAGTGTTTAACTGATAAAGATGGCAATATTATTGATATATCGAGAGAGGGAATAGAGAATCCTACATTAACTATTTTAGTAACTGGAGATGTTAATGAAACAGTAAGTATTGAATTATCTTCTTTACAATCTGAAGAAATGAATTATGAAGAGATAATTGATTGCTTAGAATTTTATTTGAGTGAAAAAGATTCAGAATATGTTTATGTTAATATAGATTTGATAGATAATCAGTTAGAAGATAGCCCAAGAAAGCGTAAAAATGATGATACGTTGAAAAATATAGAAATATTAAGTTTGGAAATTATGACCGATGATGATTCATTTTCTGTTTATTCAGATAATTATGATGAAGATAATGAAAATGTGATATCTTATAAAGGGATTATGAGTTCATATTCTAGTGATAGTTTAGAAATCACATTTGTCACGCAAATAACTTCCAATATTTTATCTTCTTATATTGAAGTAACAGAGGAATCTTGTTGTGTTATTCAGGATTATAGTGATTCTATAGCTTTTATACAAAATGCAATTAATAATAATAATCTTTCAAATGTATTTGATAATACGATATATGGTTCCCAAATAACAATGAACTCAGGTTATTTGTATGCTGATTATTATTTGGTAAACAATATGAAATATATGGATAAGACGTACTCTACTATTGTGATGCGTTTAGAAGATTATACTCTTGTGGAAGATATGGAAGAGTATAGCGATAATGATATGACATGTGGTTATATATTTATAGTTACTGAGTATGATAACTTATTTATGGATTCATTTACAAATTATTTCTTAGATAATTCTTCTACTTATTTGATGGTATTATTATTTATTATTATTATATCTATTATGATAGCTTATATGGTTGTTAAGCCTATTAAAAAAATAGAAACCACAACTAAACATCTTACTTTAAGAGAATTTGATTATCCAATTGATATATCCAGACATGATGAAATTGGTGATTTGTCAAGAGATATCAAAAAAATGAGTGAAGAATTAGAAAAAACAATTAATAATCTATATCAGGAAATTGAACGAGCCAATGCATTAGAAGCTATAAGAAAAGAATTTACATCTAACTTTACACATGAAATAAAAACACCGTTGGGTATAATTAATGGTTTTAGTGAATTAATAGAATTAGAAAATGATGAAACAAAACGTAATGAATATATCAAAATTATTCAAACAGAAACAAAACGTATTAATGAACTAGTGTTAGCAATGCTGGATTTATCCAAACTAGAATCAGAAAATGTCAATCTTGATATGTCTACTTTTGATTTATTGGATATTGTGGATAATACAATAGAATCTATGACACATTTATTTAATCAAAAACATATTCACTTAAAAACATATTTGGATTCATGTGAGATAGAAGCGGATGAATTTAAAATGGAAATGGTTATATCTAATTTTATAAGCAATGCTTTGCGTTATACTGACGAAGGAAAAACTGTGACTATAAAGCTTTCAAAACATCGTTTTGAAATAGAAAATGAGGGTAATCATATAACTGAAGATGAATTAAAAAAGATATGGTCATCATTTCATAAAGTTGATAAATCTAGGAGTGATCAAGGTACAGGGTTAGGTTTATCAATATGTCGTGCAATATTAGAATTGCATCAATTTAAATATGGTCTCGTAAATACTGAAAAAGGAGTCCTATTCTATTTTGAGTTTTAGGACTCCTTTTCATGATTAAACAATAACATTGTCATCTAACATTGCTGATTATTAGAACAAATAACTTATGAAATGAAAGTTTTTTAATATGACAAATAATTTATAGCTAAGCCTCTATAATGCTGGTAGAGTCAAAAGTTTATGAAAAACTATGAAAAATTAAAAATATGTGCTATAG
>JAJQDJ010000125.1 GCA_021202205.1 Erysipelotrichaceae bacterium | reverse complement strand
AATAATACTTTAATGTTTTAACATTACCCATTATAAAATCCTGTATCTGTGTATTCTCTCCATTTTAGATACATTTCCTGATAATGTTGTTTAATAAATTTTTGTATCTTTTTTACTTCTCTATCATTCAATACACTTCTATCTTGTACAGATGTATCTCCATTATTAAAAACAAAAAATTTAGCAGACCCACTTTCACTTAATCTTTTATCACTTGCATGAACATGCATGCATTCAATAAGACAATGCGATGTAAAATATAAATAATATCCACAAACTTTAAATTCATAATATTTTGGCATTAAGCTCCCTCCAGATATTCAAAATTATCTTTCAAATAATTACAAACAATCTCCATTTCAATATCGTCCATACTTGTTTCCAAAATTTTAGCATCTTTATCCAGAAAAGCCGCACTAGATGTATAATTTAAATTCAACACTCTAATATACTGATTATTTATTAATTTAAAGGCATAACCATTAATAATCATATCTGCTTCATCAGCAACTTTTTTTATATTAATCATATAATACTTTCACTTCCTTTATCGGTTCTAAAAATTCATCGGGATCAAAATACAAATTTTCTAAAATTGGAATTAAATCAATATATTCTTCTTCTATAAAATCATTATGTTTATATTTAGTGTCAACAACGATATATCCATGATCCCATTCTTTAACTTTAATATATCTTTCTAAAGAGTTAGGAGCTAAAAATTTTAAACGATATTGCCTAAATGTAAAAATTGTATAATTATTTTCACTTTTTAGATAAGCAGTATTCATATTTATATCATCCTCCTGATATGCCTATTATAACATCTAAAACAGTAAAAATCACTTAGAATCATTACTAATAATTTCTATATGCTTTGCTTTTTATAAAGCAATCATGTCATTTTCTAGCAAAAAAAAGAACTCAATTGAGTTCTTAATCATCAGTAGAAGTACGACTACCGATTAGATGTTCATTCATATGTTCAAATAATTCTTTAACTGTCATTGGTTTTTGCCCTGTTAACATTTCAAAATCATTTGTGAAAGCAGCCATTTGATTTTGGCGAATAGCACGACCAAATGTCACCATACCATCTGAACAGAATGGGAAATTGGTTGCTGTTTGAGCCCACATATCATCTGTAGTACGTGGTACACCAATGGAATCGAAGAATGCATATTGTTGTTCATCATTTATTTCAACGTATTTTACATTATGTCCCGTAACTTCATTCGCAATTTGAATGTATTCTCCAATTGTTAGTAACTCTGCCCCATTTACATCAATAACACAATCTTGCAAATCAGACATTGCTGCATAAGCACAAGCCAATGCACAATCATCTCTAGAAATATAAGCCATCTTACCATCACCCATGTTATTAGCTAATACATTATCTGTATGTTCATAAGCATTCACATAATTTGATACCATAGCTTCGGCATATTGAGAATCTCTTAAGAATAAATAATGAATAGGTTGTTCCTTAACATAAGCCTCAAACCAGACATGATCATTAACTTCGTAAGTATCAATATCAGGTTCCCCTGCTCCAACAATTGAAGTATAAACCAAACGATTAACGCCTGCTTTAACAGCTGCATCTAAAGCTTTCTTTTGTGCAGCTCTTCTTTTTGGCCCGACAAATGGCATAGAAATCAATACCATTGTATCAACACCTGAAAATGCTTTGATCAATCCTTCTTCATCATTAAAATCAGCAATTCTTTTTTCTACGTTAACATCTGCATACTTTTCTAAACCTTTTTCAGTTGGTGCAGTAAACACCAAATCTTCATGAGGCCATTTTTCAAGTAAAACCTTAGCAGCTCTGCTTCTAAAATTACCATCAACACCATTTAATAATATTTTCACAACTAGTACCTCCTGATACTATTGTAATATAAGAAAAATAAAATAATAGTCATAAAAAAGTTTGAAATCTCTATAACTATTTGTTATAGAGATTAAAGTATTCTAAAATAGAATTGATTAAATTTTGAACTTGTTGATCTTGTAGTTTATCCAAATAAGCTATAACATATCGAGAATGATGGTGACTATTCTTTAATGAAATCACCTTAACTTCACTTTTTCTAACAACATCACTAGATACAATCGCAATACCTTCACCAATAGAAACATCAAACACTAATGAATCAAAAGATTCCTCTTCTTTTTTAATCTTAAGATTTAAACCATCCTGTTTACACGCTTCCATAAAATCCTGATAAAACTGATAACCATAGTTTTGTGATAATAGGATAAATTCTTCATTATCTAATTGTTCTACTGTTACTTCATCATACTTAGATAATGGGTGATCAAAAGAACAAATAACGCATATTTCATAATCATATAATATATGATACTTTATTGGTTGATAATTTCTAAAACTGGATTAAATACCAAAACTGATATTTGTAGCTTGATTAATAAGACTTCTAGCTACATTTCCAAAATTATATTGATTAAATGATATTTTAATATTAGGATATTCTTTTTTATATTCATTAATAGCATTGATAATTTTTCTATTAAGACAAGCGAAGAGTACTACGTCCAATTGTCACCTGCTTGTCCAAGACAATTGGGCGTGGATGAATTCGCCAAACTATTATTTTAGATATGCTTTGTTATAATAACTTCAAGTTTATTATCTTAAGAAATTAAAATTATGACATACCTGGAAAATTGATCAACCAATAAATACCTCAAAAACAACAGTTGTATACATAGTATACAAATTTTCGTTACTTTTGTAATTATGATTAATATTATTTTTGAGTTTGTTATATTTTCCCAAATCTACCTATAAATCATTAATACTTTATGATATAATATTATTACAAAACAGGTGAGAGAGGAGGGAAAAATATGTCATATTCTACTATTCAGTTTAACATAAAAAAGGGTGATACTTTATATGAATACTGTGATGATATTACCCATGGGGCATGCAATCTTAGAAATGCTGCTCTGTT
>JAJQDJ010000186.1 GCA_021202205.1 Erysipelotrichaceae bacterium | reverse complement strand
GCTGCCCTCCAAATCAGCCCTCCCTTAATTCCAGTTTCATTTTACAATACGGGTTGTCAAATGAAATACATTTTCTTTCATTTGAAACTTTACAACAGTTATTAATAATGATAATATAAGACAAAAGGAGTCAAATATGGAAAAAGGCCTGATTTTTAACATTCAAAAATTTAGTATACATGATGGTCCAGGAGTAAGAACAACTGTCTTTTTAAAAGGTTGTCCCTTAAGATGTCAATGGTGTTCTAACCCTGAATCTCAATTAGATTATGTGCAAATACTTTACGATAGTAGTAAATGTGTGCATTGTTTAACATGTGTGAACACATGTCCTAACCACGCCATTTCACATGATAATCGTATTCATATTAATACATCAAAATGCGTTGGATGCTTATTGTGTGTGCATAACTGTTTACAGGAAGCATTGAGCTATGAAGGTGAATATAAAAGTGTGGATGAAGTTGTCAATGTATGTTTACAAGACAAAGATTTTTATGAAGAATCTAATGGAGGTGTGACGATATCTGGTGGTGAAGGGATGAGTCAACCTGATTTTATTAAAGCTCTCACCTCAAAATTAAAAGAACATCATATTCATTTAGCTATTGAAACAACTGGTTATATCAAATCTGAAATATTTCATGATTTAGCTCCACACTTTGATTTATTGCTGTTTGATGTTAAACATTATGATTCTTCTAAGCATTTTGAGGGTACTGGTGTTTATAATGATTTGATTGTTTCGAATCTTAAATGGGCTATTGAACAAGGTATTGAGGTCTTACCTAGAATACCTGTTATTCCTGATTTTAACGATTCACTTGATGATGCCAAAGGTATTGCGATTTTATTAAAAGAAGTTGGTGCAAAACGTGTACAGTTATTACCATTTCACCAATTTGGTGAAAAGAAATACGAACTGCTTAATCGCAATTATACATATAAAAATAAAAAAGCCTTACATAACGAAGACTTAATAAAATATCAAAAGATATTCTTAAACAATAATGTTGATTTTTTTTCTAGATAGTATAAAAGATATATCTTAGTCAAGATATATCTCTTTTAATCTTAATAATTTTATGTGATCAACATTGAGTTCCTTTTCAAAATATTCTTCATAAGAAGAATATTTTTCATGTATCGCATTAATTGTTAGACGAATATTTTCTTCTTGAACAAACAATAACCTATCAACATATTTTTTAGCCAAATGAGCTGAGGGATGTTCTTTATAGAAATTCGCCACAAATGATTTTAAATTTTCATTCGATTTCAAATATTCTTTAACTCCATCCTCTTCACTCATACCTAAAGCCATCATAATCAAAAACGCACTCACACCTGTACGATCTTTGCCAGCTGAGCAATGAAAATATATATGACCATTATTTTCTAATAAGATTTCAAACAAACGTGTATAAGCCTCACTATTAAAAGGCATATATTTATAACCCAACTGTAAATAATCAATCATAGCTTTTAATTTATTAACTGTCATTTTCCCTGACATCATATTACCAAAGTCAAAACCTTCTTGATCATCAATATGGATAGCTGAAATACGCTCATAGACAGCTTTAGAAAAATGATAATCTGGTGTTAAATTGGCTTCTTCTTCATCACGATAATCTAAAATATAACGAATACCTAAAATATCTTCCATATAGGTTGCTTCTTCATCAGTAATTTTATCTAAAGCAGCCCCTCTAAATATTTTACCTGACTTAATAGTTTTTCCATCCTTATTTGAATATCCACTTAATTCTCTAAAATTATTAATATTTAAATTCATAATATCTCCTTTAATTTTATCATATCACCAGTATGTAAATAATAACGATAGCCTTCTAATATACTATCTAATTGCTGATAAGTATCAATTCTTGATAAAGCATTCTTAATTTGTGCAGATGATTTTAATTCCTTCATATACCAAGGTGCATGTCCTCGCATTTGTCTCATAGCATTCTTTTCACCTTCCATAGATATCAATCTTTGTGCATGTGTCAAACATTGATCAATTTTTTCATCAAATGTTGGTTCTTCTAATAAAACACCTTCTTCTACATAAGCTACCATTTGTTTAATAACCCAAGGATTCCCTAACGCTGCTCTACCTACCATCACTGCGTCACATCCTGTTTCCTCTAACATACGTGAAGCATCTAATGCAGTTTTAACATCCCCATTTCCTATAACTGGAATAGAAACAGCATCTTTTACTTTTTTTATATACGACCAATCCGCATGTCCCTCATACATTTGTGAGCGTGTTCTTGCATGTAAAGCTATCGCACTTGCACCTGCTTTTTCAATAATTTGGGCCACTTCTATACAATTAATAGAATGAGCATCATAACCTAGTCTCATCTTTACAGTCACTGGCTTATTGACAGCTTCAACAACATAACTGACAATATCATATATTAAATCAGGATATTGTAATAAATAACTTCCTGCATGAGCTTTTAATACCTTATTAACAGGACATCCCATATTAATATCTATGATATCACAGTTAGAATGTTCATCCACAAATTGAGCAGCCATTACCATAGACTCTACTTCACCACCAAAGATTTGTATACTGACAGGATGTTCATCCTCATCCACTTGCAACATATCAATGGTCTTTTGATTGCCATAATATAATGCTTTATCACTTACCATTTCACTAACAACCAAACTAGCACCAAATTCTTTTATCATCTTACGAAAAGCAACATTGGTTACACCAGCCATTGGTGCCATAATGATTCTGTTCTTTAATTCAACTTGACCTATTTTCATTATCTTTCACCACATTCCATAATATAACACAATTATTTTATAAAACAAAGATAAATCATTGGTATATTAATAATCGTAGAAAGTGATTTCTACAAGTTTAATAATTTTTTCAAAAAATTTTCTCTCTTCGATGACATATCTCTTATCCTCGTATAATAAGTATAGTAAGATATATATCAGGTATATACCTTACAGTGTTT
>JAJQDJ010000123.1 GCA_021202205.1 Erysipelotrichaceae bacterium | reverse complement strand
AGGCTGCCTCCAAATCAGCCCTCCCTTAATTCCAGTTTCATTTTACAATACGGGACTACAATTAATATTTTTATCACATAATCTTCTTATTGTCTTCTTTCATGAAATTTGTTAGAATAGTGTCATTAGGAGGCATTAATGATGGAATTTATTAAGAAATTTGCGAGGGAAATAAGTGTCTTTGGGATAGTTATTGTGATCTTTTTAGGATTATTTATTTATCGTCAAGCCACATTTAAAGATTATACATCTGTGAGTGAATCAAAATTAACAAGTTTGGTAGAAAAAGACAAGGATTTTATTGTTGTGATAGGAGATTCTACTGAATCATCAATGAGTACCTATGAACCAATTCTTACAACTTTTTGTACCAAAAATAGATCTTACCCTTTATATTATCTTGATAGTGCTGATATAGATGATATTGCAACTTATGTAGAAGAAACTTTAGATTTAAGTGTCACTTATCCTGTAACAATCATTGTTAAGGATGGTGAAGTTGTAAATTATAAGCAAGGTAGCATGACATATTATTATTTATTTGAATTTGTTACAGAAAATTATTAGGATATTGTGATCAATATCCTTTTTTGGAGGTTTTATGATAAAGTTAGAAAACACAAAAAGAGGCTTAGGTATTTGCAATAAAGGCGATTATGAAGATTTAAATGAATTATATGATGCTATAAGTCAAGTCAGTGATTTGTTTTTTAGTACTTTAACAGAAAGTATTTTAGATGATTATAAGAAAAACAAAATTGATGAAAAACAAAAAGAAGAATATCTTGAAAGCTATGAATCCATGCATGATTGTATATTAGGCTTATGTTATGATATAAGACATGCATATCAGGGTGATAGAAAAATTGAATATATTAATGAAAACAAATATTATAGTGTCGATGTTTTGTATCCTTGGATGATTTATTATATGATGTTTTTTAGGATATTGGATGAAGAAGAATTTTGTAAAAGAGATTTTCAATTATTACCTTTTCCTTATAATCAGATAGCATATCAAAGACATAAAAGTATTCTTAATTATTTTAATGGTGAAGTATGGAATTGTTTGATTGATTTTTTAGGTAAAACAAAAACATTCACTTTTTATAATGTTCAAGAAATATATTTATGTGAAATATTTGCATACATAAATTATTTTGAGGCTTATTGTTATTATTATTGTGATATAAACAAAAGTAAATCTATTCGAAAATCTATGTTATTAACCTTGCTTTATGAATGTGTCAATTTTAGAGCAAAAAATAATGATTATAAACAAGCTGTTAAAAAAATAGAAGATACTTCACATCAAAAATATTTATCATTATCTAAGTTTAATGAAGATTATATGAAAATATACCGTGCTAAAGGAATAATTTATACTACTGATTTTGCTGAATTAGAAATGAGTTATGGTGATGTAGACTGGGATAATTTAAAATACTAAAAAATGAGCATTTGCTCATTTTACCGTTGATGATTGCATGCTTGAAATAACTGTTAACATTTCTTCTTCTGTTAAATCATTGGAATAGATGGAACAAACAATTCCCGATGCAATATAGGTTAACTGATTATCTTCATAATAAGCAATACCATCAATAAGATCTATCACATCACTATCGATATAAGTAACTTCAATATCTTCACTTTCAGATAGTGAACTTTCAATAATAGTAAAGTTCTTTTCTCCAGTAAATTTTAAAATATGATTGGTCATATCATCAATGGTTGCAATTTGTTCTGTTTCTAATACTGAACCCATTAATGATACAGGATATAAGGGTAAGGATGTCGATACTGAAGAATAAGCATTTGTTGTTGATGAAAGTAATGTTTCTTCATCAAAATCATCGATAGTTAATGAAATATCTGGACTAAATGATGTAACTTCTACATTAATGATTTCAACCCCATCACTATCATAAACATTCACACTAACAGGATTTAATTGCTTATCAAAGACCACTTCTTGTGAAGCAACACGACTATCGTTATCATAAGTCATTTCACCTTTAACTCTATAACCATCACTTTCTTTTATGGCCTCATTGTTACTTAGAAAATCTAACAAGGATTGATAAATATAAGGTTTAGGCGTATTATTGGGCCATTCGCTTTTAAACTGGAATGCTTGATTTAATGTTGGCGTTAATACAAATACACCGTCACTATTTTTAACAATAATTTGTGATTGATTAAGTGATTTATCATAGAGTTCAACTTTATAATAATCACTATCATCAATTAAAGCATAAGTAGAAGTTACTTGATAAGATCGCAGTTCATCATTTTCTAACATTTCCATATTACATACAAGTTCATAACTGGTATATGATTGAACTTCTTCTAACGTTTTTTCCAATGATGAACCTTTTAATACAAAAAATCCTATTCCCAACACCAATATCACTACCAAGGTAATAATAATTATTATCTTTTTCTTTCCCATAAAATCCTCCTCATGTCATTTTATGACTATGAAAAGAAATTTATGAACACTACTCCAACAACACCAAATAATAATTATATATATTATTCATTACATACAAAAATAAGAAAATCGCCAGAGAGACTCGAACTCTCAACCTGCTGTTTCGGAAACAGCTGCTCCTCCTTTGAGCTATGGCGATATGATGTTTTTATAATAACACTTTATAAGGTCTTATACAAATATCAAATTTTTTTTGAATAAAAAATTTCAACATGTCTATAATACTTCTAGGAGGCTATAATATGAATACAATACAAAAAATCGCTTTGGTTTTTAGTATTATTGGTGCTATTAACTGGGGTTTAGTAGGTTTATTTAGCTTTAATTTGGTTGAAGCTTTATTTGGTAACGGCATGTTGACTGCTATTGTATATATGATTGTAGGTATTGCTGGTATTATAAATATTATGTTATTGTTTGTTGATTTAGACAACTAAAAACAGTCCTAGGACCAATGTCATTAAGTTTATTTTTAAGAAATTATATGTTAATGACTTTACGG
>JAJQDJ010000159.1 GCA_021202205.1 Erysipelotrichaceae bacterium | reverse complement strand
ATAACTATGAGATTTTTATTAATTTATACCTAAAACTTCAAATTCTTGTGATAAAGGATAAATATAATTCACAATACCAAGCTTATATTAGCCATATTCTAGATACTGATATAGAAGAATTTAAATCTGAATGCATTTCAGTGGCAAGTTGTGAAGATACAATCAATGTATCAGCATACACATCATCGCGCTCTACATTATCTTCAAAGACAGTTATGTTTTATACCTCACGCAACAGTATGACATTGACTTATAAGTATAGTGGATCTCAATTTGATACAACTTATACACCAACTGTATCAGTAAAAAGGCTTAATAATACAAATTATTTTTATATGACAAGTCATACAGGATCTTTTAAAAACTCTAATAAAACTTATTCTGTTATTGCAAAAGGAAAAATATATACTACAACTGGTGTAGCAAACAATAAATCATTTACAGTGAATTTTAATTTATAACATCTATTTATATAATCTTGCTTGTTGCTTTAATTATTTGCATAAAACGTAAACATATTTATAAAATAAAACGTATATGCCATTTTGACATATACGTTTTATAATTATTCATTATTCATTTATCTCAATATTTTTCTGGGGTGGTAATAACAAGTATAACTTCTAATTATCTAGATCTATCAGATATACTATGAACTTTTAAATTACCCCAACATCTAAGATATAATTCATATTTTTCAACTTCATAAATGACTTCATCCATAGTAGAATCAACATTTGAAAACTCATAATTATCAATAATAAATATCTGTTCCTCACATGTTTCATATAATACTTTAAGTCTATTTCTAGTTTTCTTATCAATTTGTTTGACTTTCTGTAATTGAATAATTCGATTTTCGATTTCTTTTATTTTGGACAACTGCAATAACCATTCCTCATTCTTATGAATAAATAATGTCATTTACTACAATTTCTTCAGCACAATGTCTGATATAATTCATTTCCTGCATCCATTTTATGGGATCTTTTTCTTTTAATTCTTCATTAATGTTCAATTTGTTTTTATACTGATTGATTAATAAATCATACATATCATTAGCATCCTCATCTATCTTTTGCATATGATTATCTAATTCATTTTTGATTAAAAGTTGCACATAAAATGATGGATATTGTTCCTTAAGATACTGTTTTCTTAATATTCCAAATCGTGTTAATTCTCTATAATTATCTTGCATCCTGAGTTCTCCTTTTACTTTTATTTAGATTTATTTCATCAATATACTTTTTCATATGAGTCGATCTTTCTTCAATAAAATCACAATATTTAAGTTCTTCATTTAGTTTTCTGATTGATGGTGTTAATTGTTTTGCTTTAGCTTTTAGTTCATCTTTTTCTTCATCACTGTCACAACTTCTTACTTTGTTTCTATATTGCTGTCTTAATGTTATAAGTGATTCAACCTGAATGGTTAATTTTTTCTTATGGTCATTCAATTCTTCAAGCGTATTGATGTCATTATCACAAAGAATCTGAGCCTGATTTGAAATTTCATCAAGCTTTTTCAATGCTTCAATCTGTTCTTTACGATACATTTTATTAACTGGGTGAGCCTGATTTTTTGGAATGATTCTTAAAATATAAAGGTAGTGAAAATATAATTTTTGTAGTCCGCTTAGCTCTCTTTTTTCATATTTTTGATAATAAGGTCTTGCATCAAAACCAATGTTAGTGAACATATAAAATGGATCAGACTTGGTTTTATTAGGATTGCTAAGTTTTTCTCTAATACCTTCATTTGTATATTCATCACCTAATGATTTTAATCTTATAAACTTATCATGAAGTGGATGTTTTACTGAAATATTTTTATTAGTTATTTTGATTTCATAGCCTTGTAATTCAAGTTCACGATAGAACTGTTTATCGTAATAGCTTAATGATAATGCATCATCGACATCCTCTTTGACAATACTTCTTAATGTCCTTTCATGAAAATGCTGACTTCTTGACTTGCCTTTATGTGTTTTATTTTCTATAACAGATAAGTTGTGTTCTCTGCATATTTCATCAGAAATGTTTCGCATTCTTTGAATATCACTATAGGTATTACTGTAACGGTTTCCATCCACAAATGATGTAGAGTTAATCAAAAAGTGATTATGAATATTATCAGTATCGAGATGTGTTGATACAATAACCTCGAATCGATCTCCCCACATTTTCTGTGCATATTCAACACCTATCTGATGAGCTAAATCAGCATCTACTTCATCTTCTTCAAATGACTGATAACCATGAAATGCAAGTATTTCACTTTTGTCATTGAAGTGTTTTTTGGTATTGACCATACTGGTTTTTGGATCATCGAAGGAACAGTTTATATAAGAGACATATCTTTTTTTGATTGTTTTTTCATCTTGGGACATGTAGTTAATTGCTGCATCCAGTCCTGTTGTCTTATCGGGATTGGATGCATAATTAACCAGATGGTCTAATCGACTTTTAACTGCCCATAGGGCTGTTGTTGCCATGATGATCACCTCTAATCGTTGCTTCTGTTGAAGCTATAAGCTCTTTTAATTGATTTAAAACGATTGTAGCATCTCTTTCTATTAATGGTCTTTTATAAGCTAATTTGACCAACTGATTAAGATTATTTCCAACAGAATTAAATGAATTTATAAGTTTTTTATATTCAATTGGAGGCAGTTCTGTTGGCTTGTTATTCAACAAAACTGCTCTCATATATGACTCTCTGGAAGGATAACCAGATAGCTTTACATAATCATCTAATTGCTCAAGTTCTTCATTAAAGAATCTAACTTTGACTTCCTTTTCACGTCTCATATCGTCATCAACTCCTCATTTTGGGTCTTAGGGTCATCCCTAAATTTTTGTAATCTGGCCCCTGATTACGCTGCTTGCTGATACAATAATCATCTGTTTTTACTCTAAACGATGTGACGATTATGACGATTATGACGCAATGACAGTTTTCTAGGGGCAGGGTATAAAGCAGAGCGCTAAAATTGCGTCATAGCGTCATTACCGTCATTTGTGTCATCAATAGTATCAGCTCCAAAATAGACAAGACTTACCAGTCGGGAATGGGTTGTTCTTTGAGGTATGGTATATTTTATAAAGAATTCTTCTAGAACCTCTTTATTTTTATCTAAAAGATTTCTTAAATGAACACCATTCATATATTCCACTTTAGCTGCAACACCAAGCTTTTCTATTGGACCACAATACTTGCCTACACTAATAACATAACGAATGATAAGATTTAAATCTGTATCGATCTGTTCAGTATTGATATTGATATCCAAAAGTTGAAAACACATCTTTTTATCCTGAGTAAGAACGATCTCATCTGTAGGAATATTCTTGCCTTCAATATAGAGTGTTTTGTTTTGTGGATTATATTTGTTTTTAAGCATCACTAATAATCCATCAGCAGCTGCAAGTGTACCTGCTGAACCACTAATATTAGCGAATACATTTTCTGGATTGGTATTTTTGATAGTATGCATTACCAACACGATGGATATATGATACTTTAATCCCAGCTCATGAAAATAAGTGACTTCCTTATATTCGATAGCATAGGTCCTTTCAGTGTTTTCTCTTATCTTTTCAAAGGTATCAATAATCACAGCTTTAAGATTAGGATTATAGTGAAGATAATTAATAATCTTTTCTTCAAGGTTGAAACCATTTTGATAAGGTGGACATATTTCAATGTCATATCCTTTTTCAATCTGGTAAGAAGAATTTCTCAAGCGTTTAATCTGATTGTTGATAGGATCTTCAAAAGCTAAATAATAGACATTGCCCTTATGACATTGGTAGCCCAAAAAATTTCCACCATTGGCAATGGTAATGGACATCTGCATACAAAAGAAAGTTTTGCCTGTTTTCGCTGGTGCTGCAAACAGGACCACCCCAGAAGGCAACAGTTTCTCAATGATATCGCTACTACCACTAAGCTGTTGCTGACTTATTATCAAGGCACTTGTCCATGTTATGTTTTGAGAAGAGGATAAGGGGAAATCCCTTATCCCTTCCAAAAACTTATAGACAGTCTCATCTGCTCTTACTATTGGATTATCTGAAACAACTTCATATACATGTTTATCTATTTCACTTCCAGCCGCTATAACAAATCCATCTTCACCATAAACATCTATATCTTCATAAATATTAATTTTGGTATTGATGTTTTTATCAACATAGAAATAAAATTGAAATCCATCTACTGTTCTAACAATTCTTGTTGGTGGGAAAGCATCAAGATAATCCATCGTTAAGCTTTTCTTATTATGGTCTTCTATAACAATTAAACCATTACCAGTTTTTAATCCGATATTATAAAATTGATTATGACTCCACCAATAATTGATTTGATTCATATTATCAGTTGCAGCATTATTCCAGTTTTTTACAACTTGTTCATATTTTGAATTGACTTTTATCGGAAATATTTTAAAATGATTATGTGCATGAATTAAAGCTTCACTATACTGTAAGGACTTCATTTCTCAGGTGACTCCTTTTGGACTTTAATTTGTGCTTTTTTCTTTTCTTTCATAGCAATGATTGTTGATAACATAATCTCAAGTAAAATAACTTCATCCAATTCCAATTCTTCTAAATCCGATATTTCTTCAAATCTCTTGATAAACTTTTTCAACTGATTCCTTAATGATTTAAATACATAAGGATTTCCTTGAACAATAATATCTTTATCATTACAACAAGCTATCATATAATCCTGTTTTGTAAGACCAGACATTTTAACTTTAGCATTTAATACTTCACTTTCCTGAGGCGACATACGAAAGGCTACAATCTTATTGCGATGTCTACCTTGAATATCATTATTCTTCGCTGTCATTATCAAACACTTCCTCTCTTTCAACATTTAATTTTTCTGCAATCTCTTTACCCTTATTAGGAAACAGATAAGCATAGCGATAAGTGATTACTATTATTTCATGCCCTACTCTATTGGCTATAGCTAGTGCACTAAATCCCATATTAATGAGTAAAGAAACATGAGAATGTCTCAAATCATGAATTCTTATTCTTTTAACACCACTTTCCTTACTACCACGATCCATTTCATGATGAAGCCATGATTTGGTAATGAGGAAAATACGATCAGTCTTTTTAATATGATATAATCTACCAATATAATCTTGCATCTCCTCCACTAAAAAATGTGGCATCTGTACAACACGTTTACTTTTTTCAGTTTTAGGATCAGTAATAACATCTTCACCTTTAATTCTTTGATATGATTTGTTTATTCTTACAGTCTCCTTTTCAAAATCAAAATCTTCAGGTGTTAAAGCCAACATCTCACCTAATCGTAATCCACACCAATACAACATTTCAAAAGCCTGATAAATACCATCTTTATCCATCATCACTTCTGAAAACTTCAGAAACTCTTCTTTTGTCCAAAATTCCATCTCTTTATGTGTTTCTTTACCCATGTTACCAGCATCCCTAGCTGGATTTTTTGTTAAACCATATTTTTTACATGCATGATTAAAGATAGCACTTAATTGATTATGAATTGTTTTTAAATAAACTGGCGAATATGGTTGTTGTTTAGCATCTCTATAAGCTAAAAGCTCATTTTGCCATTGAATAACATCTGATACATTAATTTCATTCATTTTTAGATTTTTGAAATAAGGAAGAATCTTATTATTAATCATATAAGTCTTGGTTACCATTGTATTTTCTTTAATACGATTCTCCAAATCATTTAAATAGATTTCTACAAATATTTCAAAAGTCATATCCAAATCCTTAGTATCTTTAAGACGTTGTTCAGCTAAAAACTTTTCTGCTTCTCGCTTGGTTTTAAAGCCACGTTTAATTGTTCTTTTCTTTTCACCAGTCCATTTGACTTTAAAATAGCTAACATACCATTTACCATTGGTATCCTTGTAAGCCGGCATACTACATCACCTTCGTTCCATAAATTCTTTCTTCAAAATAATCTCGACTCACTTTGCCACGAATAGTGATATAACCTTTTTGTTCAAGTTCAGCATTAAGTTTTTTTATTAACTTATAAGCATAAGCTTCAGACATACCAGTTAAATCAATAATATCCTTGGCATTCAAAAACAATTTCTTTTCTTGCATATTCTTTCTCCTTTCTATTGACCTATATTTCGGTCAATGTAATCGTATTATAACATCACTGTTTTATAAAAGTAACACATTTTGAACTATATTTCGTTCATTTCTATTCACTTTTTGAATTCTATTTGGTATAATTAGGGCATAATCTTTCTATTGTTTATACAAGAAAGATAGAAAGGAGGTAAAATCATGTCATTTGGAAACCAGCTTAGACGTATACGTAAATTTAGAAGAATGGATCAGGCTACATTAGGTAAAAAAATTGGATTATCTGAAAGATCAGCCTATTCAACCATTTCTCAATATGAACGTGGCGTCAAAAAACCAAGAAAGAAAGAAACAATTTATAAACTTGCTGACGCTTTAGACGTATCACCATTTATGTTAGAAGAACCTGACGTGGAAAGTGGTGAAAAAGTCATTTACATACTATTTTGGCTAGCTATTACATATGGTCTGGAAATTGATGAATTAGACGGACAACCTATCTTTCGCTTTAATCAAAACAAGAAGTACGTTGCTAAAAACGATGTTTTGCAGGAACAGTTACAGGATTGGCTAGTTTATTCCAAAAAAGAAAAACATGGCATTTTTGCTACTGTAGAACTCTATGATTGGATGTTTAGATATCCATGGTCTTCTGACTGCTTTATTTCTAAGGAACTAGAACAATATTCATATTCAAATATGGAAGAATTTGTTGAAGCATATTATAAAGCCTTACATGATAGATATGAAACATCAATTATAGACGAAGATCATACATAGTTACCTCTTTGGTACAATTACTTCAAATATTCAAAAGAATAGTAAAGTGATATTATATAGTGTATCAAAAGTGTATCAATTTAACGTTTTTAACTAAAAAAAAGTCCGATTTAATCGAATTTTTTTCTAACTTGATTTATTCGAATTCTATCGTCCCAGGAGGTTTGCTAGTAATATCATAGAATACACGGTTAACTCCTCTAACTTCATTAATAATACGTGACATCACTTTATTAAGTACTTCATAAGGTATTTGAGCAGCTTCAGCTGTCATAAAGTCAATTGTATTTACAGCTCTTAAAGCGATAGCATAATCATATGTTCTTTCATCACCCATTACACCAACAGATTGCATATTTGTAAGAGCGGCAAAGTATTGACCAATACTTCTATCCAAACCTGCATTCGCTATTTCTTCACGATAAATAGCATCAGCATCTTGAACTATTCTTACCTTTTCTGCTGTAACTTCACCAATAATACGAATACCAAGTCCAGGTCCTGGGAATGGTTGGCGATAAACAAGATAATCAGGAATACCTAATTCTAAACCTACTTTTCTAACTTCGTCCTTAAATAAATCTCTTAAAGGTTCAATGATTTCCTTAAAATCAACATGATCCGGTAAACCACCAACATTATGATGAGATTTAATCACTGCTGATTCACCACCCAAGCCACTTTCCACTACATCGGGATAAATAGTTCCTTGAACTAAAAAATCAACAGCACCAATCTTTTTAGCCTCTTCTTCAAAAACTCTAATAAATTCCTCACCAATGATTTTTCTTTTCTTTTCAGGATCAGTAACACCTTTAAGTTTATCATAATATCTTTGTTGAGCATTAACTCGAATAAAATTAAGTTCATAAGGTCCATCTTCACCAAAAACAGCCTCAACCTCATCACCTTCATTTTTTCTAAGTAATCCATGATCAACAAAAACACATGTTAATTGATTACCAATAGCTTTAGATAATAAGACTGCAGCAACTGAAGAATCAACACCACCAGACAAAGCACAAAGAACTTTACCATTGCCTACTTTATTTCTTATATCTTGAATGGACTCTTCCACAAATGAATCCATACGCCAATCACCATGACATAAGCATACATCTTTAACAAAGTTTTCAATCATCTTAGTACCTTCTTGAGTATGTAATACTTCAGGATGGAATTGAATACCATATAATTTCTTTTCTTTGTTTTCACAGGCAGCCACAGGACAATCTTTGGTAGTAGCAGTAATTTTAAATCCAGGAGCAACCTTAGATATATAATCAAAATGACTCATCCAACAAATACTTTCTTTTACTACATTAGAAAATAATACAGATGAATTATCAACTGTTAATTGTGATTTTCCATATTCTCTCACACTTGCTCTTTCAACTTTACCACCTAATAAATGTTGCATAAGCTGTGCTCCATAGCAAAGGCCCAAAACAGGAATCCCTAATTCAAAGAGTTCTTTAGAATAAGTTGCACTATTTTCTTCATAGCAACTACTAGGACCACCCGTTAAAATAATACCCATAGGATTCATTTCTTTAATCTTTTCAATATCTGTCTTATAAGAATAAATCTCACAATAAACTTGGCATTCTCTTACTCTTCTAGCCACTAATTGATTATATTGACCACCAAAATCTAAAACAATGACTAATTCTCTTTTCACTTCTTCGCCTCCTAAAATTCAATTTCTTTTAATACAACTGTCTGCTTTCTATCAGGTCCTACAGAAAACATAACAACAGGACAATGAATTAATTCCTCGATTCTTCTAATATAGTTTTGACAATTCACTGGTAATTCCTCAAATGATTGAACATTTGTAATGTCTTCTTGCCATCCAGGCATTTCTTCATATATAGGTTCTACTTCTTCAATACCTTTAACAGTAGAAGGCAAACCATGAATAATTTCACCTTTATATTTATAAGCGCTACAAATCTTAATTGTATCCAAACCACTCAAGACATCTAATAACATTAAAGAAACCCCTGTTAAACTAGACATTCTTCTTGATTGATTGACAACCACTGCATCAAACCATCCTGTTCTTCTAGGACGTTTTGTAACAGTTCCATATTCATGACCTTGTTTTCTAATAAAATCACCAGTTTCATCAAATAACTCTGTAGGGAAAGGTCCCTCTCCTACTCTTGTAGTATAAGCTTTGATAATACCAATGGCTTCTTTAATATACAAAGGTCCTATACCTGCACCTTCACTTACGCCATTGGCTCCTGGATGAGAACTTGTAACATAAGGATATGTCCCATAATCAATATCAAGCATAGCACCTTGAGCACCTTCAAACAAGACTTTCTTATCTACTCTTAAATACTCATCTAATAAAATACCTGTATCACAAACCAAGGGTTTAATCTTTTTAGCATATTCTTTATACTCATTATAAATACTTTCAATTGTAAACAAATCAGCGAGTTCTGGATATTCCATTACTTTTAAAGGAAATGTTTCATTTAATTTTTCTAAAAATAAATCTTCATCTACAAACTCACCCATACGAATACCAATACGACTATATTTATCTGTATAAGCAGGCCCAATACCTCTTTTAGTTGTACCAATACTCTTATCACCTTTACGTTTTTCTTGTGATTCATCTATTTCTAAATGATATGGTAAAATCACATGACATCGATCACTAACTCTTATTTTACTTGTGTCTATACCTGAATCATTTAAATACTTCACTTCTTCTAAAAATGCTTTAGGATTGACCACCATACCATTACCCATAATCACTTCATGTCCACTAAAAATACCAGATGGAATCAATTTTAATGCAAACTTCTTTCCATCATAAACTATCGTATGTCCAGCATTGTTTCCACCCGCATATCTTACAACAATATCTGCTTTTTGAGCCAAATAATCGGTAACTTTACCTTTACCTTCATCGCCCCACATACTACCTACGACCACTACTCCAGCCATTGAAAATTCATCCTTTCTTAAACGCTTTTAAATTTCATTGACGTTTCTACATTATTTATTATATGATAAATACAGTTATAAGTAAAATTAATATTTTATAAATTTGGTATAAGGAGGATTAATATGTCCATTAAACTCGAACAATACAAGATATTTAATGAAGCTGCTTCTACATTATCCTTTTCATTAGCTGCTAAAAACCTATATATATCACAATCTACTGTATCTCAAACTATTCGTATATTAGAAGAAGAACTCAACACTCAATTATTTATACGTCAACCTAAAGGTGTCACTCTAACTAAGGAAGGAGAAGTCTTGCATCAACAAATTGCTGTTGCTTTATCATTAATTAATACAGCGGAAAACCAAATCAAAAATTATCAAGAATTAACATATGTGCAATTAAGTATTGGTGCTGGTGATACAATTAGTGAAAACTATTTAATGGAATATTTAGTACAATTTAAGAAGTTGTATCCTCATGTAACTATTCAAATGGTCAATCGTACAAGTCGTGAAATTATTGATTTATTGAAAAGTGGTCAAATTGAAATAGGTTTTATTAATATGCCCATCTATGATGAAGCTATTACAATGAAAGAATGTTTACAAGTTCATGATATCTTCGTATCAAAACATCAAGATGAACATGTCTATACTTTACAGGAGCTTGTTAAGGAACCCCTCATATTATTAGAGAGATCTTCTAATTCAAGAAAATATGTCGATTCTTATTTTGCTTCACAAGGTATACTATTAAAAGCAGATATTGAACTCGGTTCGTATGCATTATTACTAGAAGCTACTAAAAATCAGCTGAGCTTTGCTAGTGTTATTAGGGAATTCTCTTTAAAAGAACTACATCAACAAGAAATCTATGAAGTCAAGCTCAATCAACCTATTCCTCAAAGAAATATTGGTTATGCTTATTTATCTAGAAAAACACTCACTCCAGCAGCTTTAAAATTTATTGAATTATTAAATTAACTAAAAGGATTTAGATATTCTCTAAATCCCATTTTTGTTGAAAATAATGAATAGCTTCTCTATTTTTTAATAATACTGGTTGTATTTCTATACCATAATGTATTTTTGAAAAAACATCCTGTTGATAATGTTTACCTTCACTGAAAAGAAAAGGAATCAGTGAAGGTAAATTGGATAAATCTGTATTATCCAAATCCATAAATGAACAAGATTTTACAGCATAAGAAAATGGTATATGTTGACGTGGAATGATAAATAAGTAAAGTGAATTCATCAATATGATAAGTTTGTAGTAATTGATCTAAATCATTTTGACTTTGAATTAGTGGTAAAGATAAATGATTGAATCGTTCTAATAGTTTTTTGTATAATAAACCATCATATAATACTAAAGGATATATGGTATAATTGATATTTAAAACTTCTAGATAAGGAAAGAGTAAATTTAAATCTTCATATGTACCTTGAGCGTTTTGACAGATATAGAAATCTTCAAATTCATCTTCTAAGATATCTAATGTTTTAGCAGCTGTTGGTATAAATAAAATAGATTGTTTATCTCCATTTAATGCTTGTAATAAGAATTCTATAGATTGTATCTTAAGATTGCATGCTTGATTAAGTAGTAATCTTTTATTAGATACATTTAATAGATAAGGTCTTAATTTTCCAAGTAGTTCTATCTTATCATGATGTATATCGTCAATATGTTCTATTTCTTTTTCTAAAATAAAGTTATAACTAGGATATTGACCATTAGTACTATATCCAATAGCTAAAGTATTTGATTCATAATTTTTCATCATTTTTGCATTAACATTAGCTTTTGTCATTGAGCTTACTAATATATTTCTATCTTGACAATCATTAACAATTTGTTGATTTATAGCTAAATCATCCGTAGCTGCTATCACATAAAATTGATTTTGAAGATATTGAGAATCATAAGAATCTTCAATATAGTTAATATTTTCAATAAAATGATGAATCGTTCTAGACAAAACTGTAATATTGGCTTTTTCTTTGAGACATTCCTTGATTTTTCGCTTAGCTGTATGGCCATCACCAACTATAAGAACATTTTTATTTTCTAATATTAATCCAACGCAAATCATGTAAGATCCTCCAAAGCTAATTGAACCATGAGTTTCTTATCAGGTTTATGAGTCTCTTTAATCGTACAATCAGGATAATACTTTTGAAGCATCTCTGTCGTTTTTGGACCAATTGAAATAGCCGTGTCAAAAGTGACTGATGTCTTTGATAAGCGTTTAACAGAAGAAGCACATGTAAAGAAAACCATATGATAATGTCCATCTATAGATATATCTGTTTCAACATTTTCATAAGCATTATAATATATATCATTATCATGTATCTTATGAACAGATTGAATATCTTTAAGTTGAACAATAAGATATCGTTGATAATGCAATGATGAGAGCTCCATATTCAATTGATTACTATTTCCTTTTGAAATATAGGATGCTTTGATACCATATTGTTTTAAAGCATGAGCACTCTTATCACCAATCACAATAAAATCAATACCTGACAATTGTCTAATATCATCATATTGTTGAAAATATTGATGCATAAAGGCATGAATACCATTTTGACTCGTTAAAATGATACTATCAAATAAAGATAAATCAGGTAATGAATTATTCATGTATTGAATATAACCTGTTGTGACTTCAGTCATATCAGCACCACTATCATCTAATAAATGTTTTAAAGTATGATCCTGACCAACTGAAGTGATGAGTAATTTTTTATGAAATAGAGGTTTGATTTCATAAAAATCAAGCTTTTCTTTGAGATTGACTACTTTTCCTACTACAATAAGCATTGGAGCAGGTATTGGATTGTCATTGAATTTATCAAGAATATTTTCTAATGTTCCAACTACTGTTTGTTGCGATGGTAAAGTAGCATTTGAAATCAAAGCAACTGGTGTTTGATGTTTTTTTTCAATAGCTAATAAACGTTTGATAATATATGGTAACTTAGCACGTCCCATCAAAAAAACGTAAGTCATATCATCATTAAGATAACGCATATAATCTATTGTTTCTTCACCATTATTTTGCATAGATGGAGAAACAACCTGAAAGCCTCTCGAAAGGCCTCGATGTGTTAAAGGAATCCCCGCATAAGCGGGACCAGCCAACGCAGAACTAACACCAGGTACAACTTCAAATTCAATACCTTCTTTTTGTAACCTTAATCCCTCTTCGCCTCCTCTACCAAAAACATAAACATCTCCACCTTTTAAACGAACAATATTTTCATATTGCTTACTACATTCAACAATCAAATCATTAATTTGTTGCTGATCTAGATAATGCGTGCCCGCACGTTTTCCTGCGAAGATTTTCATACAATCCTCTTTACAATAATTCAATATTTGATTATCAATCAAACTATCATAAATAATACAATCACATGATTGTATTAAACGCATAGCCTTAATGGTATATAAATCAAGTGTTCCTGGCCACTTCCTACTAAATATACTTTACTCATTTCCTATTTGTCCCTTCATTTTTAATGCTAATTGTTGCATTTGCATAAATGCATTTTCTTTGTCAAATATACACGCTTCATGTATCAGTTTTCCCTCTTCATTGCCTAACAATGCTTCAACATGAATGCTATCTTTCTCTACTTCTATATAAGTACCCATTGGAATATGACAACTACCATTAATTGTTTCCAAAAATGTACGTTCTAATTTCATTTTATAAGTAGCATCTTTATCAGCTATTTCATTAATCATATTATATAACGGATCATTTTCTCTTACTTCAATGCCTAACATTCCTTGTGCACATGCTGGCACAAAGATATGAGGATTTAAATATTCGCTAATCAAATCTTTTCTACCAATTCTCTCGAGGCCTGCTGCTGCTAAAACAAGACCGTCATATGAATTATCAAACATTTTTTGAATACGCGTATGAATATTTCCTCTAATATCTACAATATTTAAATCAGGACGTAATTTTAGTAATTGATATTTTCTTCTTTTACTACCAGTAGCAATAGTGGCTCCTATAGGAACATCTTTTAAAGTATCATGACCATTTAAAACCAAACAGTCACGACAATCAGCATTCTCTAATGTATCAGTAAAAACTAAACCATCAGCACATTTTGAAGGCATATCTTTCATACTATGAACAGCAATATCTATTTTATGGTCTAATAATTGTTGTTCAATTTCTTTAACGAATAATCCTTTATCACCTATTTTTTCTAATGATTGATTGAGTATTTTATCTCCTTTAGTATGAATGACTTTGATATCATATTCATTATAAGGATAATATTGTTGAAGTTTATCTAAGACCAATTGAGTTTGAATAAGCGCAAGCTTTGATCCCCTTGTTCCTAATACTATTTTCATAAAGATTCTGCCACCTTCTTCATGGCATTATCAAAAGCTTTAACAGTATTATTAAAATCATCTTCGCTATGAGCATCTGAAACAAACATAGCTTCAAACTGAGATGGTGCCAATAAAATATTTTGTTACAACATTGCATTAAAATAAACAGCATACAAGTCAACATTACATTCTTTCACATCATCATAATTATTAATAATTCCTTCTTTAAAGAAAACAGTTAATAAAGAACCACATTGATGAATTGTACAAGGAACATTATACTTATCAATTGATAATTGCATAGCATCTTTTAAATGAACAGCATATTTTTCTATATGCTTATAAACTTCCTGATGATCCTTCAAATAACTTAGTAACTTATAACCCAAATGCATAGCCAAAGGATTCCCAGACAAAGTTCCTGCTTGATAAACAGGACCAATTGGAGAAACATAATCCATTATTTCCCTTTTACCAGCATAAGCACCCACTGGCATTCCAGCATCAATAATCTTACCAAAACAAACCATATCAGGTGTTACTCCATAATATCCAGCAGCACCTTCCAATCCTATTCTAAAGCCACTAATCACTTCATCAAATATAAGAACAATATTCTCTTTAGTACATATATTTCTAAGTTCCACTAAAAACTCTTTACTAGCAGGGATTAAACCCATATTCGCAGCTATTGGTTCAATAATAACAGCAGCAATTTCTCCTTGATTATCATGAACCACTTCTTTTAGTGAATTAATATCATTATAACGACATACTAACGTATTTTTAATTACATCATAAGGAACTCCAGGCGATGTCGGCATTTGAAAAGTCAAAGCTCCACTACCAGCACTTACTAATAAGCTGTCATTATGCCCATGATAATTTCCTTCAAATTTTATAATCTTATCTTTACCAGTATAACCTCTAGCTACTCTTAAAGCTGACATTGTTGCTTCTGTACCTGAATTCACCATTCTTACCTTATCAATACATGGGTAGAGATCTACTATTAGTTGAGCTAATCTTATTTCCTTTTTTGTAGAAAATCCATAACTTATACCATCTTCTATAATATCTTCTACCCCTTCATTTAAATAATCATGACTATGACCTAAAATCATTGGTCCCCATGAACCTATATAATCAATATATGTATTATTATCTTCATCAATAATCTTTGATCCTTTAGCACTTTTAATAAATAATGGTATTCTTCCTACTGATTTAAACGCTCTTACAGGAGAATTCACACCACCTGGTATCACTTCGCATGCATCATGATAAGCTTTATTTGATTCATCAAATTTCATTTTATATCTCCCCTTTTACTTGAAATAATTCATCAATAACTTGATTATAGATATATTGTTTATCTTGATCCAAATGTTTTAATACCTGTATAGGCTGTTTTAATAATCTCATATGCATAAGATGTAAGGTTTTCTTTAAAACATATTTTTCATGTTCATCTAAATTTAATTTTTTTTCTAATAAAACATAAGTATCATCAATAACCTGCTGATAATATTGTTGAAGTAACATCAATGATTCGTCAACTTTTTCATTTTCAAACCAATGATATAATTCTTTTAAAAAACGATTAATAATGGCTTTTGAATCACTCATACATTGTTTTCTTTTTTCCTCATTATCATGAGAAATCTTTTGAAGATAAGCCATATCCATTAAAAAACATATTCATTATTTTTTAGCTCGACATCTATATCTCTAGGCAATGCTAAATCAACCATATAAATATCATGATTAAAATGAACTTTATCTTTTTCTATGACCAAATGTGGAGAAGATGTTGCACTAATAAGTATATCACAATCACGTAATACATCATATCTTTGATGATAATCTTTAATCATAATAGAAGGATATTGTATTTTGAGTTTTTGTGCATGAGCTTCGCTTCTATTACAAATAGTAATACTGCTCATATTTTCATCAATTAAATATGTTAAAGAAAGTGTAGCCATTTTACCACTACCAATAATAAGTGCATTTTTGCCTTTCAATGATATATGTTGTCGTAATTCTTTGATAGCTATATAACTTAAAGATAAAGGATGTTCACTAATATGTATATCCCTTTTTATTTCTTTAGCACAAGTAATAGCTTCATTATCCTCTCTTATATTGAATGATATATGACTCATATATTTATTTAGAATATCTTTAACTTCTTCAATATAATTATCTTCATCCATATAATATATTTCCTTGCGATTACAAGTTGATAAGATAACTGCTTGATTAATATTGATATCTTGTAATTTTAAATAGATTTCCATCATATTAGTATCAGATAGAAATATTTGATTTAATTCATTCATGGACGTTTCTTCATAAGAAACACCCAACATTATAAACTTCATTCTCATCACCTACGCTATTATAACATTAATTTGTAGATGATTCATTATAAAAGGAAGAATTTTATTCTTCCTCGTCGTCCTCAATAAAATTGTAAAAATCTTCATTATCATCAAATTCATCATCATATTCATAGTCATCATCATCTGGTGATTCATAAATCTCTTTCAACCCACGAAAATCTATTAATAAAACATCATTTGCTTCGCTCAAATCAAATTCATCATCTAACGGGAACATATCTTCCTCAAAGCCTTGATCTTCTATACTTTCAAAAAATTCATCAGGATTACCATAATACAAACGCATAAATTCATGATCATCTTCCCAAATACCAAAACCTTTACCTTCGATAATATGTGCATTATCCATTAAATAGATATTTTTATTTTTATTCACTGATAATACAGTTACCTTAAAGTTAAAGCAATCACCAAAATCATAAAGAACCTCTATTTTAGAATTCTTTCGAAGATTACTATCAATAATAATTGAATCACTCGCACTTAGGATATCTTCTGCATAATCATCATCTTCCATAGCTGGACACATAAATGTCTGATTCTTATATTTAACAGAATATAAATGATATCCTTCACAATGGAATGCAGCCATAACAATATAAGCCAAATCGGCAAAAGTCATAAGATAAGGTACTTCCATAATACGATAATATTCTTCTTCTAAATTTTCTAATTCAACTTTAAGAGTTAAAGACTTTGTGGCTTCTTTGGCACTATGAGCTGTTTGTTTTAAAATTTCTATAGTTCCCTCTTCAATCACATCCTCATCATCCAAACCACCTATTAAAACAACACCCATTAATTGATTAATCGTTGCACTTAAGAAATCATCCCAGTCTTGTGCAGGAATAGATTTTTTAAGACTTTTAAGCTGTTGTTTAATTTGGGGATTATCACTGTTTAATAATTCATCTTTGCATCGTTGAATACAACCATTAATATTTTGTAAGAACATAATTTCCTCCTTCGTTTATTTAATTATATCATAGCTGTATGAAAATAGCTTGCATTAATTATAAAAAATTACTCTTCATAAACATAAATTAAGTGTTTATAATCATCTGTTATATTTTTAGATTTTTATCTATACAAAATTTGAAATTTTTTTCTTGAACAAAATTAAAAAATATGATAATAATAGGTAGCAATGAGTATCCAAGCAGGTGGTAGTAAATCCGGTTGCTTAGGATACTTTTTGTTTGTATGATTATTAAGGAGGTTTTTATGAGTTATAAAGTTATCACTATTGGACATCTTTATGGGAGTGGTGCACGTGATATTGCTAAGGAACTGGCTAAACGTTTAAACTATTCTTATTATGACAGTGAAATTACAACAAAAATGGCAGCAGAAAGTGGATTTACTCCAGATTTTGCCAATGCACATAGCGAAAAGGGATCTCATACCAATATCGTTATGTTTACACTAAACAACTGGGCTGGAGGAAGTATGTCAGCATCAGATCAATTATTTATTAAGCAAAGAGAAATCATTACAGATTTAGCACAAAAAGAAAATTGTGTAATAGTTGGACATTGTGGGGATTATGTTTTAAAAGATCATGAAGATGCGTTCCATATTTCTATTAGTAGCGATAGAGAAGAACGTATTGATCGTATTCAAAATGTTTATAAAGAAAATATATCTATGGAGGATTTAATAGATATAGATAAACGTAGAATGACTTATTATCGTTTTTATACAAATCGTAAAATCAATGATATTTTAAATTATGATTTAGTTATTAATCGTGCTCATTTTAGTAATGATGAATGTGTAGAATTACTTTTAACATTCATTAATCAATGGTTAAAGGAGGAAGATTAATATGAATGAAGATATTTCTTTCTTAGGAACAGAAAAAGTAAGTAAACTAATGGCTTAATATGCTATTCCATGTATTATTTCATTATTAGTTGGTGCATTATATAATATTGTTGACCAATTATTTATAGCCAATGCATCATATTTAGGTTCATATGGTAATGCCGCTAATACTGTTGTTTATCCCTTAACAGTTGTTGCTTTAGCAGTAGCAGTTATGATTGGAGATGGATGTTGTAGTTATACGGGTTTTTGTTTAGGAGCTAATGAAAAAGATAATGCCAACAAAGGAGTAGGTAATGCCATTTTATCATTAGTAACAGCAAGTATCATTATTACAGCGATTTATTTTATTTTTCAACATCAAATATTGATTTTATTTGGTGGTGGTGTCAATGAATTAACTTATTCAAATTCGAAAGAATATTTTACATTTATTTCAATTGGTATACCTTTCTATATGTTAGGTCAAGGTTTAAACCCTATTGTAAGATCTGATGGTTCCCCAAATAAGGCTATGACATTTAGCTTATGTGGTGCAGCTGTTAATATTGTGTTAGACCCAGTATTTATTTATGTATTTAAATGGGGTATGATGGGGGCTGCTCTTGCAACTATCCTAGGACAAATTTTAACTTGTATTTTATCTGTTTTATACATTAGAAATATGAAACTCATTCATCATACAAAAGAAAGTTTCTCTATTCATTTTAAAATCATTGGTAAAATGTTAAGCTTGGGTGTTTGTAGTCTATTATCACAAATATCTATTGCTTTTTCTATGGCAGCCGTTCAAAATATGTTAACAAAATATGGCGCATTGGATCCTATATTTGGATTAGAAGAGTATGCTCAGATTCCAATGGCAGTTGTTGGTATAGTAATGAAGTTCTATCAGATTGTTATTTCAATCGTTATTGGATTATCAAGCGGAAATATTCCTGTTGTAGGATACAATATTGGAGCTGGTAAAAATGGTCGTGCTAAGGAAATATTTAAGTTGTTGTTGATTTGTGAAGCTATTGTCGGCTTTATAGGTTTGGCTATTTTTGAAGTTTTCCCTGCTCAACTTATAGGCTTGTTTGGGGCTTCTAATGAAAGTAGCTATTATATGGAATTTGGTATTAAGACATTTAGAATCTATATGGCTTTACTTCCATTATCTACTATTAATAAAGCTGTATTTATCTTCTTACAGGCTATTGGTAAAGCCTTTATGTCGACATTATTATCACTTATTCGTGAAATTGTATTTGGAGTCGGATTTGTTATTATATTACCAATATTCTTTGGTTTAACAGGTGTCCTGTTATTTATGCCAGTTGCTGATTTGTGTACCTTCCTGATTAGTTTGATTGTGATTGTTCAAACATTCAAAGAATTAAGCACAGATAAAACAATGGCAAACGTATAGGATTAGCAATTATGCTAATCCTTTTTATTTTTAAATACATCTTTTAATATATCTGGCATGGATATCTCGGTTAAATATATCAATTCCTTAGCTGATAACATCTCATCTTTTCTAAACAGGCTAATAGCATAAGTCAAAGTACCATGCAAATATATTTGCAAAACTTTATATTGAGTATTCGTAAGTTTAGGTAGATGTTTAGAAATGTATTGAATATATTTATTGTATAGTAGTCTTATAAATGTATTTTGACTATCAATAAGAAGATTGAAATAGTATGTATGATGTTTATGACAATAATCCGTAAATCTATGGGCAGATTCATAGTAAGTGATTGTTTCATCTATAAATAATGGTGCTATATGATGATGAAATAAATAAGTTAGAAGATCATATTTATCATTAAAATAACGATAAAATGTTGATCGACTTAATTCTGATTGTTCAATGATTTGTAGTGTTGTAATATCTTCAAATGGTGTTGTTTCTAATAATTGATTTAAAGCTTGGGAAAATGCGTCTTGAGATGATTGTTTCATAAATATCTCCATATACATAGTATCAAAAAATAAGACATTTCTCAAAATTTGTTTCACTATTTTCAATAATTATAGTTTTTCTAAATAATGCATCTTTTTAAAAATTTACATTATGTTAGATTATGAACATGGAGGTATAAAAATGCAAGGAAATATGAAATGTGCTATCTATTATGGTATTAAAGATGTGAAAATAGAGGAAAGACCTATTCCACAAATTGGTCCTACTGATATTTTAGTTAAAAATCTAAGAGCAGGTATTTGTGGATCTGATACTGGTGCTTATTTGTATGGTGGTGCTGCTACTGGTGTTTTTAGTGGACAACAATTCGGCCACGAAATGGTTGGAAAAGTAGTTGAAAAAGGTGAAGAAGTTGGCGATGATATTCTTCTTGGTGATATCGTGATGGTTGAACCAACTCATGCAAGTCGTGCTGGTACTGTTAAAACTGACATATTAGGTGGATTTAGTGAATATGTGAGAGTCGATGATGCCAAAAACAATTTCAATGTTTATGTATTAGATAAAGATATTAATTTGGATACAGCAGCTATTATTGAACCAGTTTCAGTTGGTACTCAAGGTGCTATTTGTACTAATCCAAAATTAAATGATAAGGTCGTAGTCTTAGGTGCTGGTACAATTGGTTTATCTGCAGCTGCAGGATTGATTGCCAGAGGTATGAAGAATGTTGTTGTTGTTGATCAAGTAGATTGGCGCTTAGAGAAAGCAAAAGAAATTGGCGCTATGACGATTAATACATCTGTTGATAATTTATCAGACAAATTAATTAAATTATTAGGTGAGGCTAAACAGGGTTCAAGTATGAATCCTCAATACTTAGAACCAGATTTATTACAACAAATTATTCAGCTCACAAAAGAACTTAATATGGATTTAACAGCTAAAGCGCCTGATGTTGATTTGGTTGTTGATTGTGCTGGAGCTTTACCACTGTTGCAACAAATGTTTAATATGAGTAAAAATAAGACCAAATATGTTATAGTTGCCGTATTTCACAAAGAAATTGTTTTAAATCCAAATATATTTATTAGCAATGAACCAATGGTAGTTGGATCAAAAGCTTATAATCATGAAACAATTTTAGAGGTTATTGACCATATTACAAATAAAAAGACCCCAATTAATCAATGTCATTAAGTTAAGATTTGGTGACATTCCCCTTCTCAAAAATGAGAA
>JAJQDJ010000043.1 GCA_021202205.1 Erysipelotrichaceae bacterium | reverse complement strand
CTTCTCATTTTTGAGAAGGGGAATGTCACCAAATCTTAACTTAATGACATTGGTTTTTTAACAGCTTTCTTAATATGAAATATTTGCTAGATAATCAAAGAATATGTTATGATTTTCATGGTGATGATATGCAAAAAATAAAAGAAGTCATTGTTGTAGAAGGCAAAACAGACAGTGCTATTATAAAGAAGCTATTTGATGCTGATACTATCGAAACACATGGTTTAGCATTGGATGAAAAAACATTGGATCTTATATCTTCAATCAATGAGACAAGAGGTATTATTATATTGACAGATCCAGATTATCCAGGAATGAAAATAAGAAATATGATTATAGAAAAAGTTCCTCATGTTCAACAGGCTTTTGTAGCTAAAAAAGACGCTATAGGTGAAAAGAAATTAGGTATTGCTGAAGCGCGAGAAGAATCTATTATAGAGGCTTTAAATAATAAGGTTACTTTTGTTAGAAACGAAGAATCTATAACATGGAATGAATTTCTATCATTGGATATTATTGGTAACAAACAAAGAAGATTACAAGTTTATGATGCTTTTCATTTAGGATACGGTAATGTGAAAACATTGTTTAAACGATTAAATATGGCAGGCATAACAGTCAATCAAGTGAAAGAAGTATTGAATAAACTATAAAAGATATTGATTTTATGATACAATAATTTTATTAAAGGAGCAGTGATTTTATGGGAAGATATTTTAATCCAGGAAATAAAGGTTTCTATAAAGTTAAAAAAAATCAAATTTATGTTGATAAATCATTATTAATTGAAAAACTAAATGCAATTGTAGATAGCAATGATTGTTTTGTGTGTGTTTCGAGACCAAGACGTTTTGGTAAAAGCACTGACGCTAAAATGCTTTCTGCTTATTATTCTAAAGGATGTAATTCAACTTCGTTATTTGATGATTTAAAGATATCACAAATTGAAGATTATTGTTCAAATCTTAATAAATATAATGTTATTTATATAGATATGCAATATTTTTATGATATGACTACATCTGTTAGCGATATGATTGATTTCGTTAATGAAGAATTTATTGATGAAATCAATGAAATATATCATATGCCTTTAAGAAGAAATAAATTATCGTTATTGTTAAATGCTATTTATAATGAAACAGATGAACAATTTATATTCATTATTGATGAGTGGGATTGTGTGTTAAGAGACGATAAAAGCACAAAAGAAGATAAAGATACTTTCCTAGTATTAATGAATGAACTTTTAAAAGAAAAAGAATATGTAGCATTGGCTTACATGACAGGTATACTTCCTATAAAAAAATATGGGGATGAAAGTGCTATTAATATGTTTGATGAAATATCTATGCTAGATGCTATGACATATGAAGATTACATGGGATTTACTGAAAATGAAGTTCAATATTTATGCAATCAATATAATATGAATTTCGATGAAATTAAAGAATGGTATGATGGTTATCATTTTGATAATGGGATATCTATTTATAGTCCAAGATCAATAGTCAGAGCTATGACAACAAAGAAGTTGGGTAATTATTGGTCTAAAACTGCGTCATTTGAAAATGTAAAAAAATATATTAGTTCTAATTATGATGGCTTAAAAGATGCTATTCATAGATTATTAATAGGAGATAAAATACCTGTTGATACTTCTACATTCTCTAATGATATGGCTATTGTTCAATCTAAAGATGATGTATTAACTTTATTGATTCATTTAGGTTATTTAGCTTATGATAGTGAATTAAAGAGTGCTTATATACCTAATAAGGAAGTTACTGATTCATTTGTTTCTGTAGTAAAAGAAGTCAAATGGCCTGAAACAATGAAACTGATTCAAAGAGCTGATCAATTATTGGAAGCCACTTGGAATCAAGATGAAAAAGCAGTGAGTCTAATAGTAGAAGAAGTACATGATTCCTATGTCACATCACCATTAAAATATAATAATGAGGATGCCTTAAGTACGACAATACTTATGGCTTATTATACAGCTCATGATTATTATACAATCATAAGAGAACTTCCTAGTGGAAAAGGCTATTGTGATATTGGTTTTATTCCTCTTGATCCTACGAATCCTGCTATGATTGTAGAACTTAAATGGAATAAAAATGTTGATCATGCAATCAATCAAATAAATGATAGAAACTATCCAAGAGCTTTTGAACACTATCAAGATAATCTGTTATTAATTGGTATTAGCTATGAAAGTGATAGTAGAAAAAAAGATTATAAGCATCATCAATGCACAATAGTAAAATACAGTGAAAAATAAAAGAGTATGGCATTTGTCATACTCTTATGCGTTCTTTAATAAATAAACTGTTTTAACATTAGCAATTTTAGCAATCGTAGGATTCTTAGCTAATACTTTCCATACCACTGTTGTAATAAAGAAATCAACAGAACTATGTACCATTGTACCAATACCAACTAAACCAACAATCATATATAAGAATGTTTGAATATCCATACCTGCATAGTAGAATGGAATAACAATAATCATTTCACCAACAGCATGTATTAATGCAATTGCAAAGTTAAATAGCCATGTCTTTTTAGATGATTTAAACATATCTGGATGTTTTTGTGCATAGCTTGATCCTAAATATGCCCAAATAACATGAGTTAATGCTCTCATAACAACAACAAATGGAAAACCAGCTAAAAAGAATCCTAATGTTGTTCCTAATGCAACAGCAACTGCCACAGCAGGTGATAAGAATAATGCAATCATAATTGCAACATGTGATGCCAAGGTAAATGACATAGGTCCGATGATTACCTTAGGCATAAATAATGGAATAACTGTACCAACAGCGATTAACAAAGCTGTCATTGTAAGTGTTAAAACTTGTTTATGTGAATTCATAAATTTTCTCCTTTGATATTATTTACATGTGTCAAGACACATGTTAACAACATTATAAAGATAAAATTAATAAAGTCAAGAAAAAAATACGCACAGCGCAATGTCATTAAGTTAAGATTTGGTGACATTCCCCTTCTCAAAATGAGAAGGGG
>JAJQDJ010000209.1 GCA_021202205.1 Erysipelotrichaceae bacterium | reverse complement strand
CCCGTAAAGTCATTAACATATAATTTCTTAAAAATAAACTTAATGACATTGAGCTTATTCTACAAATATCATGCCAGGATGTTGTAAACAATTAACCTATAATGAAATATATGAAATCTTATTAGAATGTATTTAATATGTATAAAAAACTCGTGATATATTTTATATCTATCTTATTTGTTATGGGAATTGTAGGTTGTACTCATCAAAATGAAGAAACACAATTGCCACAAGTTCAAACAACAAATGCTACAATAACGCATTCTAATACTTATGAAAATGATTTTGAAATTGATGTCACTTTAAACATTAATAACAGAAATATTCATCATAGTCGTTATATTCCTGAAAATATCGATGAATTAGAACAAGTCCCGTTATATATCACATTGCCAGGCTGGGAGGCTTGTATTTTCAAGGAGTAGTTACAAACTTAGTAGAAGGTTTTTATTGGATAGCTAAAGATATGAATCCAAACATAATTATACTAGCTCCTCAGCTTGATGATTGGGGTGAACAATCAGCAGAAGATACTATCCTATTAACAGAGTATTATAAAGAAAACTATAATATTAGTGATATTTATATTAATGGTCTTTCTGGTGGAGGAGAAACATTATCACTAGTTTTGGATAAAAGACCTGATTTATATTGGTGTCGTCACAGTGGGATGGCGAATATAATAATGTTGTTGATGCCAGAATACCTTTATATTTCTTTATTGGTGAAAATGATTCATATTATGGATCAGATAATTTTAAAGAAACGTACAATATTCTTTATTCTAACTATGATGAACAAGGATTAACGAATGAAGAAATTGATGAATTACTTATATTAGATGTTAGAGATCATGAATACTTTACTGCACATGGTTATAGTGATGAACATGCTGGTTGTGGATCAGCCGCACATGAAGAAGATATTATGAAGTGGTTATTAGAAGTTGAATAATGGGAGGTCATACAATGAAGAAAAATATGATTTTAAAAATTGTGATTGTTGTATTATTGGTATTCATTAGTGGATGTACTCATATCAATGATTCCAATGTTGCTGAGAACGAAGAAATCGTTACAACTGAAAATAATACAGATGATGAAACGACAGGTAATTCAAATATTTTGGTTGTTTATTATTCAGCAACGAGTAAAACTGAAAGAGTGGCAGAGATTATTGCCGAAAATACAAATGCTGATTTATTTGAAATAGAACCAGTTGATCCGTATACTGATGAAGATTTAAATTGGACTAATGAAAATAGTCGTGTTACTCAAGAATACGAAGATGAAACTCTAAGGGATGTTGAATTAGTAACAACAAGTGTTGATAATTGGAATGATTATGATACTGTTTTTATAGGTTATCCTATTTGGTGGGGTATTGCAGCATGGCCTACTAACAACTTTGTCATAGACAATGATTTTTCAAACAAAATTGTCATACCATTTTGTACATCTTCATCCTCAGGACTAGGGCAAAGAGCAGAAATACTTAAAGATTTGGCTGGAAGTGGGAATTGGCAAGAAGGGCAAAGATTTCAATATTCAACTAGCGAAGACATTGTAACATCATGGTTAGAAGAAATAGGGTTTTAATAAATGATAACGAGAATGACATTCTCGTTTTTTATTGTATTTTCATATCATATAAAAAAACTATCCAATATGGATAGCTTTTATTAATGTAATCCATTGATCATTTCTACAATAGCTGGATCATAATGAGAGAAGAATGAACTTTCTTGTTTATCCATAGTAGAAATGAACTTCATTTCTTCATCGCTCAATTCAAAATCAAAGATATCAATATTTTCCTGCATTCTTGATTTCTTAACTGACTTAGCTAAAGAAACAATATCTCTTTGATAGAGACATCTTAAAATAACCTGAGCAATACTCTTATCATATTTATCACCAATAGCTTTTAAATCAGGATTAGAGAACATATTGTTTCTTCCTTCCGCAAATGGTGCCCATGCTTCTAATTGAACGTTATATTTTTCGTTATATGTTTTATCCAATTCTCTTTGATGAAAAACATTGACTTCAATCTGATTAATAGCTGGTGTAATTTCTGTATTTAATGCCAAATCTACCAAACGATCAGGATAAAAGTTAGAAACACCGATAGCTTTAATCTTACCTTCTTTATATAAATCTTCTAATGCTTTATAAGCACCATAATAATCATTAAAAGGCTGATGTAATAATACGAGATCAATATAATCCAATTGTAATTTCTTTAAAGAATCTTCAACAGATGCTTTCGTTTTATCATATCCGTAACTTGTAACCCAAACTTTTGTGGTAATAAACAATTCACTTCTATCTACACCACATCTTTGAATGGCATTTCCTACTGCTTCTTCATTATTATATGATTGAGCTGTATCAATCAAACGATATCCTGCTTCAATCGCATCAACGACTGATTGTTCACACTGTTTTAAATCTGTTACCTGATAAACACCATAACCAACTTTAGGCATCTTGATGCCATTATTTAATGTTACATATTCCATTTTATATTTCCTCCTTTGTTTCAACTATATTTTATAAAAAAATAATAAAAATATACAATATCAATGATGTATCATGTTATAATGAAAACGCATAGTGGAGGTGTTATGATGGTAGAACTGAATCAACTACAACAATTAGTAACCATATATTAAAATAAGACTGTATCTAAAGCAGCTGAGGTCTTACTTATATCACAGCCTGCTTTGACAAGATCTATTCAACGTTTAGAAGATGAATTAGGTATCAAACTATTTAATCGATCAAAGAATAAAATAACTATTAATGAAAATGGTTTATTAGCAGTTAAATATGCCAAAAAGATATTGAATCAAACGAATCAAATGATTGATGGCTTGCACGCTTTTGATTTAAGTCATCAAATTATTAGTATTGGTTCCTGTGCACCTGCATCAATCTGGGGATTGGAATCAGTATTTCATGAAAAATATCCAAATATGAATATTATTAGTCGTCTGGTAAAATGTCAAGAAGAAATTTAAAAGATTTTTAAATAAATT
>JAJQDJ010000017.1 GCA_021202205.1 Erysipelotrichaceae bacterium | reverse complement strand
GTCTATAGCACATATTTTTAATTTTTCATAGTTTTTCATAAACTTTTGACTCTACTTATATATTATAATATAAATAAGTATTCCTGTAAATTGGAATAAAATAATAATTTTCCACAAAAAAGGAATAAGCCTTTATAATAATTTAATAAACTATGTTATAATAGCCGCGTTGTCGCTCCTAATCTGGCAACAGAAAGGGGTGTTAATATGGAAACAATCGTTTCTTTGTGTGCTTCTATCGTAGCAGGTATAATAGCCTATTATATTTGCAAATGGCTTGATAGAAATTGGCGACAATAAGCATAGAAAACCCTAGAGTTGCAGCTCTAGGGTTTTCACATTTTGTGTTAACATGGAACACTCGTTTCTTTTGTCAAATGCATTATAACATAAATGCTTTGACATTTCAATTATATAAATTTTTTTCAGATTTTATTCATTATTATGATATTTTCTTTTGATTTTGTTTTCGATATTCTTTAGGTGTTTGTTGAAACTCTTTTTTAAATACCGATGCAAAATAACTGGATGTTTGAAAACCACAAAGCATGGCTATTTCTGTCATTGATAAATGAGTATTTCTTAATAGTTCGCAACTTTTTGTTAGACGATATTGGGTTAAATAGTCATTAGGTGACTGTTTGACAAATCTTTTAAATAATTGACAACATTTACTACGACAGATTGAACCTGATTTTGCGATATCTTCAATAGATAACTTTTCATCATAGTGATGATGAATATAACCAGTCATATTTAAGAAAGCTATTTGATCATGATTATCAATATCAACTTGTTCGATATCATCAATATGTAAAGATATACTATCAATAAGTAATACAGCTTCACTTAATAATTGTAAAGGTCTGTGTTTCGCTATCATATCATCATGTAACTTTAACATTTGATTAATAACATCTTTTTGCCAAGGAACATGCGAATACAAAACAATATAATCAACATTTTCAAAACCAAACTTATTTTGCATAAGATTATTACTTTGATAAGCTGTTTCAAAAATACTAGGATGTACAACAACAGCAATAAAAGTACATTCATTCTTTTCGTTAGAAAAGCCATAATGTAATCTTTTACTATTCACAAAAACACCTGTACCTTGATTTAAGCGAATGGTCTTACCATTAATAAAATAATCCATAGTACCTTTAACAATATATATAAACTCTAAATCAGGATGCCAATGACATAATGCTATATAACCATAACGATATAACTCATCAGTTTTAGCATATACGGGAAAACCTTCATAATTATAATGAAGACTCTCTGATGCATCATTATGGATTGTTAATGGATTCATGATAATCACTCCTTAAATACGATTTTGATAATATTATAGCGTATTTTAAAGGAATTAACATTATAAATAATATACAATATTGATAAAAGGAGGACAAATATGGATAATCGAAAAAGAAGAGAAAAAGGTCTCATATATCATTATGATGATCCTTCTATTATGGATGACCAACAACATTATCAGGAATTATTATATGAATATAATCAAACAAGACCTACAGAAACTGATAAGAAACAAGAGTTATTAAAACAAATGTTTGCACAAGTAGGAGAAGGTAGTCATATTGAGACACCATTTCATGCTAATTGGGGTGGTAAACATGTTCATTTTGGAAATGGGATATATTGTAATTCTAATTTAACATTGGTAGATGATGGTGATATTTATATTGGTGATCAATGTATGATTGCACCTAATGTTGTGATTGCAACAGCAGGACATCCAATATTACCAATACTTAGAGAACATCATTATGTTTATACTTGTGAAGTTTATATTGAAAGAAATGTTTGGATTGGTTCAGGGGTACAAATATTGCCAGGTGTTCATATTGGAGAAAATAGTGTGATTGGTGCTGGTAGTGTCGTAACACGTGATATACCTGCCAATGTTGTGGCATATGGTGTACCTTGTAAGGTTGTTAGAGAAATTGGTGAAAAAGATAGAATATTTTATATGAAAGATAAGAAATTAGATGTATGGGAGTGAATAAGATGTATAAATTGATTGCATGTGATTTAGATGAAACGTTGTTAAGTATGGATAGAACTATTTCAAAGAAAAATATTGAAGCTATCAAGAAAGCTAGTAAAATGGGTGTGAAGTTTGTACCGGCTACAGGTAGGGGTTATAATTCGGTTGGTGATACTTTAGAAGAATTAGGATTGTTAGATAAAGAAAATGAATATGTGATATCTTATAATGGTGGAGCTATTACTGAAAATAAAGGTGATAAGTTATTACATTTTGAAGGTATTTCATATGAATTAGCATGTGAATTGTATAAAAGAGGTTTAAGTTATGACGTATGTATTCATGTGTATACAAAGGATATGGTTTATGCTTATAATTATCTTCAAGAAGAAATTGATTATTTAGCAGGTAGAATGGAAGTAACTGAAATATTTGACAAGAATCTAGATTTTCTTAAAGGTCAGGATATTGTTAAAGTATTGTATATGAATACGGATTATTCTTATTTGAATGAAATAGAAGAAGATTTAAAAGAGATTACAAAAGATATAGATGTTAGTTATTCTTCTAATCGTTATATTGAGTTTAATCATAAGGGTGTTAATAAAGGGGCAGGACTTGTATCTTTAGCCAAACTATTAAATATACCAATTGAAGAAACTATAGCCATGGGAGATAATTATAATGATTTATCGATGATTAAAGTAGCTGGTTTAGGTATTGGTGTGGCCAATACTGTAGAAGATATGAAGAAGGAATGTGATTATATAACAAAGGGTGCTAATGATGAGGATGCGATTGCTGAAATTATAGAGAAGTTTGTATTGATTAATGAGTCGTAGTTATACGACTTTTTTGTTTGTGATAGAGGAATAAATTAAGAAACCATTGATTTTACACCATTTTACGATATAATTCCTTTTCGAGGGGGATTATTTATGAATTTAACAGAAGTTATTAATCAGATGCTTATATTATTACTCAAGTTTCGCACTTCAAAAATGGCATCATTAATATAAAAACATGGAT
>JAJQDJ010000267.1 GCA_021202205.1 Erysipelotrichaceae bacterium | reverse complement strand
TATCCATGTTTTTATATTAATGATGCCATTTTTGAAGTGCGAAACTTGAGTAATATAACTTTAGAAAACAACATCTTTGTCGCAATAGGCATCAATGGCCTTGAAGACAAACCTGTAAACAAGCCCCATTTGTTTTCTGATGATAAATAGGATGCCAATATATGTGCACTGGCTTTTTCAATTGGTGAATCCTGATTGGTCATCATGATATTTGTTACAGCGTCATAGTGCTCCATATAACCGTAATATGTATTCTCACATCTTTGATAATGTTCATAACTTTTAAAATTCATATACATCATGATTTGATATTGATTATTATTATAGGATAAAACATCATATACACAACGAATAATCTGATTATTACGACCATCAAACACGTAAGCATAAAACTGTTTTACACCCTCAAAAAAGCTTGGAATCGAACTATTAGTTATAATAGGTGTTAACTTTTGACTATAGTATAATAATTCATCAATATGAACATTCAAAGCCTCAGCTGTATCATATAATGTTTCTATATCAATAATAATTTCACCTTTCTCATATTTCGATATTGTTGACTTACTTTTACATATGGTTTGTGCAAGTTCATCCAAAGTCATATGTTGGCTTTGTCTAGCATAGCGTATTTTTTTACCGATTTCCTGACTGATTTTCATAATATCCTCGTTTCTTTAAAATCAACAAATTTTGAATTTTTGTTTTATTTTTCAAATTTTTATTTATTATATCAAAATAATACATGATATTCTACTTTGAAGAAACATTTTTACAAAAAAGTTTCGTTATATGAAACTTAAGCGTTTTGACGATATAACTATTTCAATCTATAATAACGCAAAAAGGAGGAAACGAGATGTACAATTTTGATGAAATTATTGATAGAAGACATACAAATGCAATGAATACGGATGGTTTTAGAAGTTATATATTCCATGCAGATGATAGTATGACTTTCCCATATAAAGACGAAGAATTTATTCGTATGTGGGTAGCAGATATGGAGTTTGCCACTCCTGACATTGCTATTGATGCAATAAAGGAAAGATTAGATAAAAGAATATTTGGTTATACAAGAGTTTTTGAAAAGAGTTATTATGATGCTTTTGTGGGATGGTGTCAAAGAAGATATGACTGGTCTTTTGAAAGAGAAGAATTGGTGATGTCTAATGGGGTTATTCCAGCATTATATGAATTGGTTGATTTTATTTTAAAGGATGATGAAAAAGTATTATTCTTAACACCTTCTTACGCTTATTTTAAATATGCAGCAGATGTGAATCATAAAGAAAGTGTTTGTTCAGATTTGATTTATGAAAATGTTAGATATTCAATTGACTTTGATGATTTAAAGGAAAAAGCCAGTGATCCTAAAGTAGCATTATTAATCTTATGCAATCCTCATAATCCAACAGGAAGAGTATGGAGAGAAGATGAACTTAAGAAGATTGCACAAATTGTTGAAGATAATGATATATGGGTTATTTCAGATGAAATCCATTGTGATTTATTACGTACTTGTCAATAACATATCCCATTAGGTAAAGTGATGCCAACATATCAAAAATTAATTACATGTATGGCACCTAGTAAAACATTTAATTTAGCTGGTATGATGATTTCTAATATTATGATTAGAGATAAAGAGTTAAGAAATATATGGTTAGAAAGACACTATAACTTTGATAATCCATTAAGTGTTGCAGCGGCTCAAGGTGCTTATGAAAAAGGTGAACCGTGGGTTAAAGAATTATGTGCTTATTTAGATAAGAACTTTGAATTTACAAAAGAATATCTTAAAGAACATTTACCAAAAGCTAAAATGGAAATTAGCGAAGCTACATATTTAGCATGGGTTGATTTAAAATGCTTATTTTGATAGTGATGAACACTTACCAATGTTCTTTGCTTATAAGGCAGGGGTGTTACTAGAAGGTGGTAATATGTTTGTTCAACATTCTGATGGCTTTATACGATTAAATCTTGCTTGTCCTAAAGCCACATTAGAAGAAGGATTAAGAAGAATATGTGAAGCTGTTAATGATAAACATACAGAAAAATATTTGGGAGAAGAGTAAGGAAACGAAAGTTTCCTTGTTTTTGTATATTGTACTTTTAAAAAATACGGTGTATAGTGAATAAGAATATGAGGTGTATTATGAAGAAATTAGTTAATCAGATTGTTTTGCAATTTCTGTATCGTGGTATGAAAGTATTATATCATGATGACAAAAGGGTACATGAGGAACTTGATGGTTGGAAAGAGGATAAAACAATCGTATTGAAAGTAAGAAACGGACCACACTTAACGATGAAATATACTTATCAAAAAGGTTTATCTAAAGTCAAACAAAATGATGGTGATATTGTGATAACATTTAAAAGTGTCAATGGTGCTTTTAAGGTTTTTGCTGGGATGATGAGTGTCAAACAAGCTTATTTGGATCATGCTTTTGTATTAAAAGGTGATATTTATGAGAGCATGCGTTTTGTCCGTTGTGTTGATTTGGTGGAAACGTATTTGTTTCCTAGATTTATGACAAGAAGAATATTGAATCATGAAGAAAAAAGATATCAACCTATGGTGTTGGTTTATTTAAAAGCACTTATTGCGTAGGAGGTAAGGATGAATTATTTTGAATTTGTGAATCGTACAAAGTTGATTGCAGGTGTTGATGTATTAGATCAATTAGATTTTGAATGTGAACAGTATGGTATTTCTAAGGCTATGCTTATTACGGATCAAACTTTGGTAAAAATTAAAACAATAGATTTGGTAACTAAAAAATTAACTATTCCCTATATCATATATAGTGATATACCTGTTGATTCTTCTACATATGTGATTGAAGATATAGTGAAGACATATAAGGAAAATGATTGTAATGGTATTATTGCAGTAGGTGGTGGAAGTGTCATTGATAGTGCTAAAGGGGCATTTTTGATGATTAGTCAAAGGACGAGTCATTTTGAAGATATTGTTGGCTTTGAGATTTTAAAGAAAGTTGATGAAATACCAATGTCATTAAGTTAAGATTTGGTGACATTCCCCTTCTCAAAAATGAGAAG
>JAJQDJ010000279.1 GCA_021202205.1 Erysipelotrichaceae bacterium | reverse complement strand
TTTTAGATAAATTTATTAAATTGTAATCCCTAAAGTTGAAAAGTTACGGATTAAAAATTTTGCCTTAAAGGTAAAATACGATTATTTTATAATATTTTACGTGCTAATTTTAATACAAGGTTAGCTTCTTGCTGTGCCGATATATTATTAGGTGTTTCTAGCCATTCTAATAACAAATGATAAGCACCATGGGTTACAAATGATAATGATGCTTTTTTCCCTTCACTAGATAAATTTGATGTTTTTTCATGAAGTAATGATTCTATCATGGGAATCGAAAACAAGTGAGATGCAAAATCAATATCCGTATTATTTTTCATCAGTAATAAAGCTAGTTCAGAATTATCTTTAGCATATTCAAAACAAAGAGTGACTTTGTTTTGAACACTTTGTTGATCATGAAAATCAGATTCTAATAATTGTTTTTCAATGGTTGAAATAAATTGATTGGTTAATTCATTGAGCACATCGTATTGACTGCCATAATAATGATAGAAAGTACTTCTATTAATATGAGCTAATTGACATAACTTTGATATAGAAATAGCGTGAATGGATTTTGTTTTCGCCAGTTTGATAAAAGCATCATAGATTTTATTTTTGGTTATATTAATTCTCTGTTCGTATTGATTCATTATTTCCTCCATAATCAACAGTTTTGATATTTTTGTTGGTTGCATAAACAACACTTGTTGATTATGATTATACCATAGAGAGAAAGGAAATGGAGGCTTTTATGGAATATTTTTGGTATATTGTAGTAGCTGCTGGAGCAGGCATTGGGACTGGTTTAGCTGGTTTATCAGCGGCAACGGTCATGGTTCCTATATTGATTGTATTGTGTCCATCCTTTGGTGGATATTATGGGGCTTATCAAGCAACTGCAATTGCATTAGCTTCAGATATATTAGGATCGGCAGTTACATCATATACATATGCAAAAAATAAGAATATTGATTTAAAGCATGGTTGGGTGATGATGGCCTGTATTATTGTTTTAAGTTCAGTTGGTAGTTATGTGGCTTATATAGTAGGCATTGTGGTATTGGGTGGATTTACGTTATTTTTGACTTTTTGTATTGGTATACGTTTTATTATTAAACCTGATATCTCTAAAAAAGGTGCCAGTGCTTCTAATGTGAAATTAGGGCTTAAAGAAATTATTATTTCAATATTTTTTTCGTTTAACTATTGGCTTTGGGACAGGCTTTGTAGGTACTGGTGGAGGTATGATGATGCTTGTTGTTTTTACAGCATTTTTAGGTTATGACCTTAAAACAGCTGTTGGTACAAGTACGTTTATTATGACTTTTACAGCGTTGATTGGGTTTATTGCCCACTCTATGATTAATCCTGCTATCATCTTAGAAAGATGGAATGTTCTTATTCTATGTATCATTGTAGCAACGACAGCTTCACTTATATCAGCCAGGTTTGCTAATAGGGTTGATAATAAAACAGTTGGTTTAACAACTGGTATTATACTAACAATATTAGGAGCTTGTATGATTTATTTGAATTATTTTGTTGATATGGAATTACCTGCTATTGTTACTGAGATTTTATATACATTTGGTATTTTAGTTGTATTTTTGATTATTGCAGTGGCTATTGCATTATTGTTATTTAAGATATTTCATATAGGTGGAGAAGTTCGAAGAAAAATCTACATACTATCTCATTTTTGATTATATTAGTTATCATGATTACATCATCACATTGGTATGTACCAGCTATAATATGTATTATATTTACGATTGTTGTCTATCCAATACTATGTTTCTTTGAAAATCATCCTTTGTATAAAGATTTATTTCAACAAAGAAATAATGGTGTAGTAAAGAAGAGTCTTATATTATTATTTGGTAATGCAACAGTGTTAATTACTTTGTTTTGGGGTATACTTGGTTCAGAGCTAACAGTGATAGCTTCAATATTAGCCTGGGGTTTAGGCGATGAAGCTGCTGCATTTTATGGTAAGCATTATATACCGATCAATGAGCATAAAAAAACATATGAAGGTAGTCTAGCTATGTGTATAGTTGCTTTTATAGCTATTGTTGTGACATTGTATGTAGGATATATGAGTTTATTAAAATCTATTTTAATAGCATTAGTACGTAGTATTGGAGCAACTGTTATAGAAGCTATTAGTATTAAAGGATATGAAACAGTGACTGTTCCATTAGTGACTTCAATTATTATATTCGTTATGTTGCTATAAGATGTACATCAGATATGGTCAATACCAAAGATGATTAATTACGGTTATCATATATTAGGGGTGATCAAATATATGATAACTTACGATCCATTATGGAAAACAATGGAAGAAAAAGGTATTACTCAGTATGCATTGATTAACAAGTATCATGTTTCTCCAGCTCAAATTACAAGGCTTAAAAGAAACAGCAATGTTAATACAAATACTATTAATAACCTTTGCAACATTCTTGAATTTGATATTCTTGACGTTATATCATTTACAAGAGACGAAAAATAATCCATTTTATGGATTATTTTTCTTACTATAATGTTTTCATGTTTTGAACTATATTTAAACTTACTATTGTTAATATTGTAATTACTAAACAAATCACAAATATTAAACTGTATGAAGCGGTAAAATCATAAATATAACCAATAATAGTAACAGCAAAGGCACCAACAAAGTTAGAAGCAAAAGTAATATTAGAATAAGCGGTTGAATAATTTTCAGTACCAAAGAAAACTCTTGTCATAATTGCTAAACCAACTGCACAAACTGAATAAATAGCACCAAATAAGAAAGCAGCTATTAACAATGTATATTCAGTTTTAAATAACATAAACATCACTAATGCAATCATATTAATGGCTATCATAGTAAATACCGATTTAACAATACCAATCATAGTTGCAGATAACATTAAAGATCCTAATGTAGATGTAAAACCAATACTTAAAGCATACGTTGGTAAATGAGAAGACATACCTGGAATAGCGTTAATAAATATAGCTACTAAGAAGAATATAATGAATTAAAACCTCATTTGCACCGTGTGCGTCATTAAAATAAAAAAACATTGATTTT
>JAJQDJ010000300.1 GCA_021202205.1 Erysipelotrichaceae bacterium | reverse complement strand
AAAATTAAATTTTTTTCATCTTAATTCCACTTTCTGCTTGCAATTCGGGAAATTTCATCTAACATTTTTTGATATTTAGGATTATCAGGATCACTATATTGAGATAATATTTCATCACTTACATTATCTCCTTCTAAATCGTTAATAACTCTTCTAGCAATTAAATCTAATTCTGAAGAAGATCTAGAAAAATTCAAATATTTGCAGCCATATAATAATGGAGGACATGCAGGTCTTACATGAACTTCTTTAGCACCTGAATTATAAAGAAATTCAGTTGTCTCTCTAAGCTGTGTTCCTCTTACAATTGAATCATCAATTAATAATAAGCTTTTATCCTTAATTAATTCCTGTACAGGTATTAATTTCATTTTAGCTATTAAATTTCTTTGGCCTTGGCTTTGAGGCATAAATGAACGTGGCCATGTAGGTGTATATTTAATAAATGGTCTTGTAAAAGGAATACCTGATTCGTTTGCATAACCTACTGCATGAGCTGTGCCTGAATCTGGAACGCCAGCAACACTATCTGTTTTTACATTATCACGTTTTGCTAATAATTCACCACAATGATAACGCATCATTTCAACGTTGATGCATGTAGATGTAGGATAACCATAATAAACCCAAAGGAATGAGCATATCTTCATTTTATCATTAGCAGGTTGTTTACGATTAATATAATCATGTGTCAAATAAACAATTTCTCCAGGACCCAAATCACAAACGTGATGATATCCTAAATTCAAAAAAGCAGAAGATTCAAAAGTAACACAATGAGCGTCATCTTTTGCTCCTATAATAACAGGGTTCTACCCAACTTATCTCTGGCACAATAAATACCATATCTTGTCATAATTAAAATGCTCATAGAACCTTTAACAGATTCTTGGACAAACTTTATACCTTCAACAATAGAATCTTTTTGATTAATTAAAGCAGCTACTAACTCTGTAGGATTAATCGATCCACCACTCATTTCTAGAAAATGAGCTGTTCCATGATTAAAACATAATTGTTTTAATTCTTCCAAATTATTGATTCTACCAACAGTTGTAATTGCAAATGAACCTAGATGAGAATTCACTAATAAAGGTTGTGATTCACTATCAGATATACAACCAATACCAATATTACCAGAAAATTCTTCAACATCTTTTTCAAATTTTATACGAAATGGGGAATTTTCAATATTATGAATTGAACGTTGAAAACCATCTTTACCATAAACAGCCATACCTCCACGTTTTGTGCCTAAATGTGAGTGATAATCAACACCAAAAAACAAATACATTACACAATCATTATTTGATACTACACCAAAAAAACCACTCATACTCTTTCTCCTTTCAATGCAATCCTATTGTATATGATTTTTAATATAAAGTCTATGAAAAATAATTTGATGATTATAAGTTTTAAGAAAGTGAAATGAATTATAAAAAAGGATAAGATCAATTCTTATCCTTAATGATGATATTCTTTTTCATAATCTGCAATGTTGCCATTACTAGCATTTATTTCATATTCGTATTTAGTATTGTTATATTTAAATTCTATTTCATAAACCATAACGCCATCTTCATAATCCATTTCTATTTCATATCCACTAATATTACTTTCTGAAACACCTGCATGGTTTAAAGCAATAATTTTTGCTTTATCTTCACCAATATATTCACTAACACTTGCATTACCATCAAGTGTAACGTCTGAAACATTATAGTTTTCTAATAAAATATTTAAATCATGGATTGTTAAATCTTTTAAAGTTTCAAATGAATAATGAGAATTAAACTCTATAAGTTTTTGAATAATCTCAGCTTTACCTACTGATATACCGTATTGTTCAGCAAGGTCTTCTAATGAAGAAGTATCAGTTAAAGTTAAAGATATAATAGATCCATTAATAGAACTTGATTGGAGTAATTCATCAATCATAGTTGTTAATTGTTCTCTTAATTGTTCATTCGTTTCTTCATCATCACCGATTACTGAAACTAGTAATGAATTCTTTAATTCATCGATATAACCTTGCATGAGCATAGATCCTATAATAGCATTAATACCAACTTCAATATCACTGCCTGTAAAATCCATATCACCAAGAATGTTCTCACCATCTTCATTATTTGCGGTTGCTTCAACAATCTTATTGTTTTCATCTATACTGAATTCAACACTTGGGTTAACATCAATATCTACCTTAGCCATAATATTGGATGACGTAGAGGTTGTAGAAGGATAAAATGTAACAATACAAACAACTAAAATCACTGCAAGAAAAGCAACTGCCAAAGGAATAAAACGTTTTTTCTTACGTGTTGGTACGTTAATAGTTATATTCTCATCTCTATATTGCAATTCTTCATGTATTTTGTCTAAACGATCAGGTGTAATTTCAGAAAATGCGTCATATAGTTTTTTCATACATGTCGCCTCCTGCCTTTTTTAATTTTTTCATTCCTCTACGATAATGAGATAATGATGTTGAAATAGGAATATCTAATAAATTTGCGATTTCATGATGTTTAAAACCCCAAAGAGAATGCATAATAATAATTTGTCGTTCCATATCGCTTAATACCTGGAAAAGTTGTTGGAGAATCATTTGACTATCCATATCAACATTTTGAGGAGCTGAATAAGCTTCATCAAATTCCTGATTAATTTGTCTCCTTCTTAAATGCATGTAACTCTCATTTCTAGCAATTGTGTAAATCCATGCTAATGGTTTTTTCATCGATGTATAATTTTTTGCGGCCAGATAGATTTTAATATAAACCTCCTGTAAAATATCACTACTTTCATCATAGTTTTTGACAATACTCATAATATAAGCAAAAACTATTGTTTTTGTTTGATCATAAAGCTTATCAAAAACACTATCATCATGGGGAATTTGAAGAATTAACTGATCTAATTCTTTATTTTCCATATGCATAAATCCCCTTTCATAAATATTAATGTAAAAAGCATCGATATTATTGCACAAAAACGCTTTTATTTCATTAATTATATATTTTTAAAACCTCATTTGCACCGTGTGCGTAAATATAGTATAATCTAAGAGT
>JAJQDJ010000266.1 GCA_021202205.1 Erysipelotrichaceae bacterium | reverse complement strand
TATTTATATTAAAAGTCAATATAAAAAATATCGAATTAATCGATATTTTTTTGATTTATTTATTATATATTTCATTAAAACATACCTAATATATTAAAAAGGTGTGCTTAAAATAGATTTCTTGCCTGGACAACCGCCGCAATTGATAAAACCGATGATTTCGATATCTTCATCAACATTTTCAAAGATGCTAGTCTTATTTCTGATAGCTTTAAAATCTGCAGTACCAGGGCAATAATCTTCGGTTTGCATACATCTTATAATTCCTAATTTCATCATCATTTCCTCCTGGTGACTATTTTAACATAGGAGTTTTCATAATGATAATTATATGAATGATTGAATATTTTATATAATCGTGATTTATCTAATCTAGATTATATATTTCCCATTGCTCTTTTGTAAGAATATACGTATGACCTGTTCTTAATTCACCTAACACTTCTAGATTCTCGGTTGTACGATAATAAGTAAAACCACATTTTTCTTTGACACGTTGTGATTTAGTATTACAAGCATAATGACCACACCATATCACATTTATATGAAGATCTTCAAAGGCATAACGTACTATTTCGTTCACTGCTTCTGGAATATAACCATTTCCCCAATATGGTTTACCAATCCAATAACCAAGTTCACATTCATCATCTCTATCGGTCATATCAGTATGTCCATTAAGCTTTAATTCAATACTACCTATAGCTTTGTTATCTTTTAGACATACAGCATAACATTCTTTACCAAACACATTTTCGATAATATTTAAACTTTCTTCAACACTTTTATGTGGTAACCATCCTGCTATAGGACCTATATCAGGATCTTTAGCATATTTATATAAATCTTTGGCATCGTCCTTGTTCCAAGGACGGAGTATCAGTCGATTAGTTTCTAATATCATGTTTTCACCTTCTTTATTCTGGTATTGATTCTTCTATAACTATACATCCCATTTTGAACCATTTTTGCAAACATAAAAATCACATATCTTTGAACCTGTAGCAATCGTTCCTTTTCTATGAAGAACTCCTCCCATAAGTTCAACAGATATAAAATCCATTTCACACATATATGGAATTAAATCTTCATGATGTTCTTGTCTACCTAAAGCACATAATCCACATTGATGATAATTGGTTGAATATTCATCTTCATCTCTTCCAGGTATAGTTTCAGTTTTCCAATTAAATTCACTATCTGAAATAGAATTTTCAATCTTATCTTTTTCAACTTTTTTCTTTTGATATTCTTTATTAAAAGGATTCTTTCCTCCAAAGGCTTTTTGAATTAGTGGTGCTTTCATTGTTATTTTTACCATTACTCCAAACTCATCATTATTCATTTTTCCATTCATTGCATCATAAAAAGAAAGCCAAACGATGCCACCTGATAAAGAAATACGCAATGAGTTCTTTAGAAAACTACCGATATCAGGAGTTCTCTCGACCATTTCTTTATAAATTTTTTTAGCATCATTTTTATTTGTTTAATATCAATGCCATTATAATTTTTTCTATATATTCAAAAATAGTAGGTGTCATAGCACTCCACATCAACTTTTCACAAATAGTATTCTTCATTTATTTCATCTCCCATTTAATATCTTTTTGAATATCTAAAATCACAATATTCTGCACCATCAGCGATAGTATTTGTTCTTTTTAAATCCATTCCCATAATATTCGCTAAAATAAAATCTAATTTGCAAAGATATTTAGCAATCTCGAAACATCCTTCATCTTTGCATAACTTACAAATGCCACATTCTAAATAATCATAGCCTAATGTATAATTTTCACCATTTGCAAGAACATTTACAACCCAATCATTTTCATGAATTTTTAAGTGAGATTCTTTTTCCCATTTCTTTCGTTTAACTAATTTCTTTTCTGAAAGATAACTATCAGCACTGCCAAGTGCTTTTTTAAATATCTTATTTGATTTTAAACCATCCTTAAATATTTCATAATTCTGTTCAACATCATTATTTAAGTGATATAAAGCAATAAAAAATGCTCCCATACAATATGAACTTAACATATTTGAGTTTCCAACACTCTTTGCTCTATTAATTATAGCGTCATATTCATCCCTTAATTCTTTCATTGTAACTAGATTAGAATTATGTAATTTCATTCCATTTATAAAAGAAGAACAATATAAATATCTGTATATTTTAGTTTTTATATTTTTTTTCATACTATTGTTGCGTCTCCTCTTAATGAAAAATTACTAAATGATCTTTTTAATTTCTTCAACCCATTTTTCAGGATAACATACTAATAATTCTTCATGTTGTAAGTCAAATTCTTTGATAATAGGATTTTTAAAGTATTGATGGTATCTTTGTAAGTATTGTTCACCCATCTTTAAGGCATAAAATACATAAATATTGGTATCTTTAACATCAATATTTTCATTAACTGGTGTTACTAAATCAGTATAAAATTGATTATAAATACTTTCTTTGGTTACAAATGCCATATTCTTTGATCCTATACCAAACATAGCCATCATTTTGTTGATATAAGTATCATGTCGTCTATCTATTTTCTTTTGGAATACTTTAGGAATTTTTCCTTTTTGTAATATACTATATATAAATGGTACAACTATCATACATTGAAGTTTTGCACTTATAACACCTGCATGATCCATATCTGAACTACCAATAACACCATTATCAATATGAATATTTTCTCTTTGTATAAGTTGTGCTACAAGACTTCCGCCTAATGAACAGCCATAGGCTAAATCAATTTTGCCGTTACTGTTTTCTTGAATATATTGTTCAATCTTGCTAACTTCATCTAATGTACTGATATAAGTTGAATCTTCTGTTTTGTCAAATCCACTAAAAGAAACACATAAAATATGATAATCCTTCTCTAATAATGGAATCACTTCTCCAAAAGTTCTTTTCCAATGACAACAAGTACCTGGTATAAGCATAATACTCTTATTATTTTGTTTTCCAAACTGATAGACTTTCATCTTCTCTCTCCTCGTATAATAAGTAGATAGTGTCAAAGCTTGGTATAATATTTAGGCTTTTCACTACCTGTTCCTTTCCA
>JAJQDJ010000213.1 GCA_021202205.1 Erysipelotrichaceae bacterium | reverse complement strand
GCCCTCCAAATCAGCCCTCCCTTAATTCCAGTTTCATTTTACAATACGGGATAATCATGACCAATAATTTCATACTTTATTTGATTGTTTGTGAGTTCTACCATTGTTTTTATCAATGCTTTATTCTTAATAAAACATTGATATGAGACTTTTTCATTATATGCTATATTGATACATTTTATGTTTTGAGATTTTATGAGATAATCAAATTTTCTTGTATATGTATAATCGATATCAATCTGATATAAATCAACCAATTCTTTTTCTACGATATCTGCTATTTTTAAACATTCTGAAACACTTTGACTATAGGCTCTTGTCAAACCACCAGCACCTAATTTAATACCGCCAAAATATCTTGTTACAATAGCTATCACATTGCTTAAACCTTGCATCTTTAAAACATTCAACATGGGAATACCAGCTGAACCTGATGGTTCACCATCATCATGAGCTCTTTCATAAGGTGGTATAATATAAGCAACACAATTATGCGTCGCATCCTTTTTACTGTATTGATTGATTAATTCTTTGGCTTTATTGATATCGCTGCATGGTATAAGATGACATATAAATTCAGATTTTTTAATGATTAATGTATGTGTTGTATATTCTTTGACTGATAACATTGTTGACCTTCCTTTTCTTATTTATATCATATTTTGGTGATGAAATGAAGAAGTTATTGACAATTGTATATAAATGATTATAATAAATATGAAAAGTAATAATGAAAACCATATATAAAAGAAACAAAAACAAAATATAAGCAAGCATTGTCAAAACTTTATGATTGTTTTATAATATGAAAAAGAAAAGAGGGATAGTTGTGAATAAGATAGCTATTTTAGTAGATAGTGGATGCCAGTTAGAGATGGGTCAATACGAAGATCAAGGGATTTATATTTTACCATTATGTATTACTATTAAAGGAAAAACATATGCTGATCAAAAAGATATTACATCTTTAGAAGTCTTTGAAATTATGGACAGGGAAAAAATAGCCATACAAACAAGCCAGCCTATTCCAGGTGATATTGTTGAAACGTTAGAAAGGATAAAAGAAGCAGGTTATGACGAAGTGATTGGATTACCTATTGGAACAGGGTTATCTTCAACTTTAAATGCTATGCGTATGGCTGCAGAAATTGTTGATATACCTATTACACTTATTGATACTAAGGGTACTGCAGGAAATCATAAGTATTTAGCAATGTGTGCTTCAAAACTTATACAAGCTGGTAAGAAATTAGAAGAGATTAAAAATATCTTAGAAAATCTTATTAATCATTCAGGTACGATTATTACAACACCTAATATGACACAATTAAAACGTGGTGGACGTGTAACGCCCGCTGTGGCTTTAATAGCTAACATGTTAAAGATTGTTCCTGTTATGGAACTTAATGGAGAATTAGGTGGTAAGATCGATACACTTGCTACTGTAAGAACATTTACACGTGCTAAACAGACTATGGTTAACCGTATGGTTGAACTTGGTGTTAATGCTAAAGACTATCATATTACTATTGAACATGTTTTGAATCCTCAAGCTGCCAAAGATTTGCAAAAGATGATTCAAGATAAAATAGGAGATATTGAAATGGATGTTAGGGAATTACCTGCTGTTGTTGGTGCCCATATGGGTGTAGGTGGATTAGGTGTTCAGTATATCAAGAAATATTCATAAGGAGGTATTTTATGGCATTATTTGATGATTTCACAAAGAAAGCTGCAAAAGTTACTGAAGGGGCTATTGATAAAACTCAGGAACTTGCAGGCAGCGCAAAATTGAAACTAAAAATTAAAAATCTAGAAACAGATCGTGAAGAAGTTTATTGTAAACTAGGTCAATATTATTATGAATTAATTAAAAATCAGGATAATCTTGATGTTGTTCAAGAAAATTGTCAAAAGATTATTGATCTTACAAACCAAATAGAAGAACTCAAGCAACAACTTGATGAAATATAATGTTAAGTTTTTAAGCTTAACATTTTAAAAAAAGAAATTTTTAATATTAAGTCCGTATATAAGGACTTAATATTACCTTTTTCAAATCATGAATTTTTTTAATCGTTTATAATAATGATGTAAGGAGATGATTGATATGAAAAAAGATTATAAAAGTTTATATCAAATAAGCTGGAAAGAAAAAAAGTCATATTTATTAGAAGTATGTTTAGATGAGGAAATTCAACAACTCTTTTATGAATGTATGAATGATCATCAATTAAAAAGATTATTAGAATGCTCAATTATTACAAATGTTCTTTATACCTATGCTCTTAATGCTTTATATCAAGTCAAGGATTTTGATACAATGGAGTATCATCTCGTTATGATGAATAGCTTATTTTATGGTAAAAGCTATATCAATGTTAAAGAAGAATTATTAGGTCGTATTTGTGTAAAGCCCGTTGATTTACAAAAATATTGTATTATTAGACATTTAATTGATTTTAAGCACTTAGATTTTGAAAAACTCATAGAAACATTACAGGTTCACTTTGAAACATCAGATGAAGAATGTGCAAAGATTTGTCTAATCGAAAATCAATATGATTTAGCATATCATTATATGATGAAATTAGATACATTAGAAAATGATGCTATGTTAGAACTTATGCATAGTTTTAGCACGACATATTATCTTCTTCTAAAAAATCATTTTGCTTCTTCTTCACCAGCCTATCATTATCAATTAGCAATAAATTAAAGGAGTTATTATGGGTGAAAAAATGATAGCAGTATTACAGATATTTATGTTGTCAGATCATAAATATCTGTCATCTAAAGAAATTATTGAACAATTGAAAGATTTCCATATTTATGTAGAAAGAAAACATATCTATACAATTTTTGATCAAATCAATTCATTTTTTTACCCTGTTTTTTACGATAATATTATCAAAAGTTTAAAAAAACGTGGTAGTTATCTTGATGTTGATTATTTTCATGATGGCGAATTACAATTCCTTTTAGATAATATCACTTATCATGAAGACTTAAATGATGAAGATAAACGTCAATTAAAAATAAATTAAAAACCTCATTTGCACCGTGTGCGTAAATATAGTATAATCTAAGAGTCT
>JAJQDJ010000014.1 GCA_021202205.1 Erysipelotrichaceae bacterium | reverse complement strand
TGGAAAGGAACAGGTAGTGAAAAGCCTAAATATTATACCAAGCTTTGACACTACCCAACGTTAAGGAAGGTGAAAAAATGACGAGTAGAGAATTATATAAGGGCTTAGGTGAAAAAATAAAAGTTACTTTGATTGATGGGAAAATTATAAATGGCTATGGTGAATGTTTTACAATGCCACAAGATAATGAACCAGAAATTGCTTCTTTGGCTATTGACATAGGTTCAACATCATTGATTGAAGTTATGGCTGATGAGGTTTCAAAATTGGAATTAATAGGATAATTGAGATTGATGCTATAGAGACTTTTATTAATCCAAGAAAGGGAAATAATTATGTACAAATTGTCAGATAAGGAAAAAGAATTGTTAAATAAATTACTTCTTATGAAAGATTGGAATGCTGAGGACGGATATTCAAAAGAAGAGGTAATTAAAGCTATTAAATCCGATAAAGCGTTGAATAACAATCAGCTTAATCAAATCAGAAATTATGTTATGGATAAGAACTTGGAATACGGTTTTGAAAAAGACGGTGAACCAAATCAATTAGGCTATGATACTGAAGAGCTATCTGATAAATTATATTGGATTACAGAAGAATCTTAGAAAGCAAAAGAAAATTATAATTATTAAAATATTTAAATTAACCGACAACTAGTTGGTTTTTATTTTACCCAAAAGGAGGATGTTAAATGCTCAAACATTACATAACAAAGTATGAAGAAAACAATCAGCTATATGCTGAATCATGGCTACAGATTAACATCTTTGGAAGGTGTTTCTGCTTTTCAAAAAAGAAAATCAAATTAGATAAAGAAGAAATATAGAGCCACTTGACAAAGTAGCTCTATAAGTTAGATTATTTATCTTTAACCCAACGGTTACCTGATTTTTGAGTAGGTGGTAATCTATCACCTTGGTCAATCTCAACTGTTCTAGCACTTGGAACTTGACCACCACGAGGGCCGACTTCTCTATATTTACCCTTTGGCTCATTATCAGTACCAGGTTTAATTAATCTAGCCATTGTTTCTCACCTCCTTGAGGTGATTATATCATAATATTATAAATGATTGATTTTGCAAGAAAGGATTTAAAATGAAAATTAATATTTTAGGAACTGAATATGATCTAATAGTTGATAATGAATCAAACGATATCTTATTAACTGATAAAGATGGCTATTGTGATGAATCAGGTCTTTCTTCTGATATATGCGACTGGCATTGTGAAGAAATGGTTGACTGGTTAGCAATGCAGAGCCCTAAGATATTTAAATTGTTTGAAGAATTAAAGATAATGTAGGAGGATAATAAATGAGAATTTTTATTTCACAAGGCATGAGAGATAAAAGCGATGAACAGATACTAGAGGAAAGAAATAATGCAATTATTAGAATTAAAGAAAAGTTTGGTGATGATGCAGAAATTATTGATTCATTTTTTCAAGACGAGACAGAAAATCATAATCCATTGTATCTGTTAGGTAAGTCAATTGAATTGCTTTCTAGTGCTGATATCGCTTATTTCATTGATGATTATTACAATTATCGTGGATGTCGTCTAGAACATGAATGTGCCATTCAGTATGACATTCCATGCTACCATGAATCATAGCTTATGGGTGAAGGATTAAGAAATCATCATCACATCATGGTTGAAGATGTGGAAGGGACTCGTCATTACTATGACAAGGATCGTCATTGCAACGCAAAGAAAGCTAAATGTGTATGCATGATACCAGGATGTGATTATAAAAGATTTGAATATTATTATTACTATTATCCGCCTAGTGAAAAGAACAAGGATAATGTTTTACAAAAGAATAAGAAGAGATATCACAACCACAAGTAAGGTTGTTTTATTTTGCCCAAAAACTTATGACATTAAACTGTGGGATAGTCTTACGGACTTTAACTGGAGGTAACTTATGTATGATGTAGATAGTAAATTGCGTTTTCCTTTAGACTTGCAGTTATTTGCTGAAAATGCTGACGACCATCCAAGCGATAATAACGATGTGGATACAGGAAATAGCAACAGTAGTAGTGGTGAAGGTAGAACGTTTACGCAATGCGGCCCTTGATAATATCATCAAGGGCCGCATTGCGAAGGAAAGAAAGCAGTGGGAAAAGCAGCTTGAGGATGAAAAGACTGAAGCCGAAAAGCTTAAGGCATGACCGAAAAGCAAAAGAGAGAATATGAGGCAAGCAAGCGTACAGCTGATTTGGATAAGCGTGAGGCTGATTTAAATCGAAGAGAACTGTTGGCCAATGCCAAGGATATTCTTATCAAGAAAGGCATGTCACCTGATTTGGCCGAGTTTATCAATCTGACTGATGCTGATAGTGTCAATTCATCAATTGAGGCTTTGGCCAAGGCTTTTCAGAGTGACGTTCAATCAGGCATTGAGGAACGTATTAAAGGTGGCAACCCAATTCAAAAGGCTCCCGAAACAGAAAATATTACAATGGATTCTATTAAGAATATGAGCACAAAAGAAATCAATGATAACTGGAATGCCATCCAGGAAGTATTAAAAAATCAGAAAAAATAGGAGGAGACAATTGATGTCAGTTGCAAATTTTATTCCAACTCTTTGGAGCGCTAGATTATTGGAACATTTGGATAAGGATCATGTGTATGTAAATTTATTAAATAGAGATTATGAAGGCGAAATCAAAAACTTTGGTGACACTGTAAAGGTTAATCAGTTAGGTGATGTTACTATCGGTGACTATGAGGCTAATGGTACAATTTCAGACCCTGAACAATTAACAGGTGAACAACAAACATTGACTATTGACCAGGCTAAATATTTCAATTTCATGATTGACGATATTGACGATGCTCAAACTAATCCTAAGCTAATGGATTCAGCTATGGAAAGAGCAGCTTATGGCTTGGCTGATGTATCTGACCAGTATGCAGCTAACTTATTAGCAGTCAACGTTAGTTCAGATAATATTATCGGTAGTGATGATGCAGCTGAAACAGTTACTTCAGCAAACGCATATGAATATTTGGTTCAATTAGGTGTTAAATTGTATGCGTCAAATAGTGATGTGGTTCTAATACCATAATAAATATGAAATAAT
>JAJQDJ010000231.1 GCA_021202205.1 Erysipelotrichaceae bacterium | reverse complement strand
TGCGCTATTTTCACTAATTAATTATTGAAATTGAAGTGCGAAACTTGAGTAATATAAAAGAAGTTTATAAAACTAATTGTATTAATATAAATTAATTATACATTTTAAAAATATAGTATATTTAAGGTTTGATAGATAATATTTCTCATCATACAATTAAAAAATCAGTATCATTTAATAATATAGAATCATTTTGACATTATCATAAGTTCTTATTATTTTAATAATAAGTTTAATAATTAAGTAAATTAAATTGAGAATTTATGATTGCAGTTTGTATTATTAAATATATTTACTCATATTCATTAAAGCAAAAAAATAGAAGGAATAAATTTCCTTCTATTTGAAAATTATAATTCTTGATATCCGTATGAGTTAACAACCGCATCCAATTTCTTACCAGAATGACAATCATCACAATCATTTGGATCTGATAATTTAAACTCTGGTAAATCATTTTTATTAAACACACCATAAACTGGATAGCCATCAACTTCATCAATATTGCTAAATATAACAGATAAACCAGTTATATGACCACCATAAGCCAAAATTGTACCAATAGCCTTAGATATTGTTCTACCACCATAGCAGTTGCTAAAACAACCAAAACATTCTTACCTTGAATCATCTTTTTGATATTTTCACGTACAACCATTTGTCCAGTATTATCAAATTCTGGAGTAATGACATAAAATGTACCATGTTTATTAGATGTTTTTAAACCTAATTTAATGAGTTCTTCTGCCAAGAATGCACCAATCATTTCACAACCATCCATACAAATAATTGTATTAATAGGTTTAGCAGTTGTCCCCATGTTCATCATTGATTCATAACCTTGTAATAAATGGGAAGAAGTACTAATATTTACTCTATGAACGTATTTATCAGCCATTGCTTCAGCAACCATCTTAGCTTCAGTATAACGCATTTTAAGTGTTGCCATGTCAATATAATAATTGACATGGAAACGATCACTTGAAAAATGCCCTGGAGTTACTTTTAAAACAAGTTCATTGTTATAACTTGAGTGAATAAACTTTTTATCTTGCATTAAGCATTACCTCCAATACTAACAAGTAATTTGAATACCTGTTTCATATTTCTTATCATCAACAACAACTCTAACGTCATAAGTTCCCTTTAAGCCATATTTGTTAACTGAGCAAGTGATATTTCTAGCATCTTTTTCAATAAATGTACCACAACATAATGCAGCAAATTTTGTCTTAGCTGTAGAAATATAATAACCATGTTGTTCTTCACCTTGTTCAAGCATTAACATAACAAGTTGTCCTGATTCAAAAGTAGCTTTGAATGTAAATCTATCAGGTTCTTCATTAATTGAAGCTTCATAAACATATGGAAGTTCTTCACCACAAGGTTCTGCAGGAATAATTGTGTCGAACTCTTTTGTAACACCCATATGACCTGTACTTACACCATCACCTAATGGTAAATTATCTTGATCATGGTATAATTTTAATTTTTCAGCGCGATAGAAATTACCTTTTACTTCTAATTCTAACATGACTTCATCATCTAATACTTCCACAGTGATTGAACGAGTTCTTACCATTGGATCGTCTTGCATCATAGCTGCAAACTCTTCTGAAGCATCATCACCATAATATTGAATACCACCAGAGTGAACCATATAATGTCCTTCACCATAATATTCAACATTACAAATATATTGAGAATAAAATTCTTGACTTCTTTCTTTTCCATATTGCCAAATTTGTTTAATAGTCATATCATCAGTATTGATTCTATAACGTACACCACGAGAGAAATTATCCTTATTTAAGATACGTTTTTCAGGTACTTTAGATCTAAAGTGTCCATTATCAAAACACATAACATCACCATCAGGTAAAATAACATTAGCATGTTGTTCATATTGCCAATCAAATTCGCCATCACCAACAGGAGTAAAGAAATATTTTTGATATTCTTCTGGCCACATTTCAGGATCACCAATAATCCAATTTAATTTACCTGTATCATAATCAATATTACACATACTATCAATATGTCTACCAGAGAATGTTAATGAATTTGTATTTTCATCATACCATACAGCATTATTATGGAACCAGTCTGCATCAGTCCAGCTACCACTCTTACCTACTTTATCAGGATCTAAATAATCTTTATAATCCCATGTTTTCATGATTTCACCAGTTTCACGGTTAATCATAACACACATATCTTCAACTGTATCTGTTCTTAAGTCTTCTGTTAAACTCAATAAGTTTCCATCAGGCAATTCGAATTCATCATGATGATATCCACCTGGAACACGATATTCTTTATAAATTTTACCTACTAAACTCATTTCATAAATACCTGACATATAATATGGCATTTTAACCAAACGGCTACTTCCTATAATTAAGTTACCATTCTTTAATCTCTTTAAATCAAAAACACAAGGAATTGTCATATGCCATCTTGGATCACCATTAAAATCAAATGCAGAAGATAATTTTTCACCAGCAGGTGAAACGAAGATTAAATTATCCTGTAAATATTCAGCAGTTGTCTTCATATAATTAATAACTTTTTCACCATTATAAACATCTGGTACATTAATCTTAATTGTTGTTTTTTGACTACGATATGCTTCAATTTCGACAGTATTTTCATAGTCAGAATACAAATCTAAAATTGGTAACACATGTTCCTTAGCTTTAGGAAAAGTATGAGATATAGTTGCTTCTTTTGTTTTTCCTAATACACGAACTGTAATAGCAGTCTCTTTTTCTGTATTAAATAAGATAACAGCAGATAAAGGATTAACCAAATAAGCATTATATTTTACCAAAGGATTTTCTAATGTATAGTTGCCACTATGAAATTCTTCTAACATAGCTTTTTCAGCTTTATTTTGTTGAAAAATAATATGTTCTATTTTTTCATATCCAATTTGTTCAGCCATCTTATACTCCTTTATTATAATAATTCTTCAGCAGCTTTAATAATAGCTGGTTTTTGTTGCAACCCTTGCATACGTTTGTATGCGTCAAATAGCGAGGTAGGACATCCAATAAGGTATGGTATGCTATATGGATATCGATATTACTCGTATATT
>JAJQDJ010000283.1 GCA_021202205.1 Erysipelotrichaceae bacterium | reverse complement strand
GTATAATATAAAACAAATACTATCAATAAAAAAGCAATAAAACTTAATGTTGTAAAAGCCATCGATTATTCCTATTCATCTAATAATTTTTCAACTAAAGCATATAATGCTTGAGCTGAATTAAAATTTTCAGGAATAATTTCTTCAGCTGGGATTCTAACATCAAACTCATCTGCTATTTCTGCGATAATTGTTACAATATCAAATGAATCTAATATTTTATCATCAATTAAAGTTGTACAACTATCATAATCTACATCATCATGTAATTCTTCTAAAATATCTAATAATTCATCCATTTTATTTCTCCTTATTTTTTATTATTTTCTAATGCCATTGCTTTTAATTTTGTTCTATCTATCTTATCATTAATATTTAACGGCATTGTCTCTAATTGAATTGTTTTATTTGGAATCATATAGCGAGGAATACGATCCTTCAAATATTTCTTAATTTCATCCTTTGTAATATTACCAACATAAAATAAGACAATTTTTTCTTTAACATCATTATAAACACAACAACATGATTGTATTTCCTCGATAGAATTAACATTTTGTTCAATCTCGCCTAATTCAATACGATGACCCATGTGTTTTATTTGGTAATCTTTACGTGAAACAAATACTAGTTGATGATTCTCGTTATATTTTGCCAAATCACCTGTACGATATATAATTTCGGGATACATATCATTGAGTGGGTTCTGAACAAATACTTCATCTGTCTTTTCTTTATTTTTAAAATAACCAAATGCCAAACATGCACCCTTTACACATAACTCCCCAACATTTCCATCTTGAGGAACTTTGTTATTTTCATCCAATAAAATAATCTCACTATTTGGAAATGCAACACCAATAGGAATATTTTCATTATCAGCAAAATCATCAACAACATGATAATAAGTACATACTCCAGTTGCTTCAGTTGGCCCATATAGATTATAGAAATTGGCATCTGGCAGAGCTTTTCTCCAAATATTAAATTGTTTTGTTGGGAAAACCTCTGTAGAGAATGTAATTGTATGAATATATTGAGGAACAATCTTTTCAAATGTACCAAAACTAGAAACAATAACCAAGGCACTAGATGCCCAAGTAATTGTATTTATTTTATGTTCATTTAAATATTCTACCAATTTATATGGGAACATAAATAATTGCTTATCAATGAGATATGTTGTTGCACCCCACTTAATTGTACCATATAACTCTTTTAAAGAAGCATCAAAATATAATGGTGTTTGATTACCAAATATTGTTTGATCACTAAAATGAAGAATATCTCCTAAGCTCTCTGTATAATCAATAATTTGTCGATGCGATAAAACAACACCTTTTGGTTTCCCAGTTGAACCAGAAGTAAATAATATATATAACAAATCCGTATCTAAATGCTTGCTTTTTACTTCCGCGATAGCTTGATTATCAATATCATTTTGTATTAATTCTTCATATAAATATATTTTTCCACTGAATCCATCCAAATCCTTTGCCATATCATAACTGTTTTCATCGCATATTAATGCACGTGCATTAAGTGAATCAAAAATCATGTTTAAACGTTGTTTAGGCATTTGTTCATCAATTGGAATATAATAACATCCACTATATACAATACCAAAAAATGAAGTAATTGTTTGTGGAGACTTTTTCATAAAAACAATGATTGGTTCATGATAATAATTTTCATGAATAAAATAAGATCCTATACGTCTAGATAATTCATAAACATCCCCAAACGTATATGTTGTATAATCATCACAATAAGCTTTTTTATCATGATAATCCACAACAATATGATCCAAATAATCTATAACATTTGTAATCATTCATATCCCTCCTCTACTCAATATCCGGATATAATGAAGCATCATAAATATGAGAATTATTATGTGCCTGCGAGTAAGCCATTAATGTTGCATCATCCAGATACAAGCCACTGAAATTCTTTCTACGAACAGTATCAAAATGATACCATCCATCACCAATATTCACCAAATTCCAATAATGACCAACAACTGATGTATCACTCTTACATATTTCAAGATTATCGATACCTGCGCAAGTTAATAAAGCTCTTGAAGTAGCATAATATACATAACAATCACCCATCTTAGTTGTCAGACCTTGATAAGTAGATATATAATATGCAGGTTTATCAGTTGAACTTACATAAGTCAAATTATTTCTAACCCAATAATAAATAGCAGATAGCTTCTCATAACCTGTCATATCATCTGTGATAATAGAATCAATAACTTCCTGAGCCAATTCATAAACCTCTTCTACTGTTATTCCATCTTCATTTTTTGCATAAACAATAATATTTCTTGTTTGAGTTGCTGTATTGCCTGCAGAATCAGTAGCAGTATATGTTACTTCGTAAGTACCCGCAGTGTTAAGATCAACATTTGATGTATCCACATTAATTTCAACATCTTCATCATGATTATCTGTAACCGTTACATCCTTCTTATAAGAAACGGTTCCACCTTCAGTGATTTCTATATCCTGCATATCACTAAAAACAGGCGCTTCTGTATCAGCAATAACATTTAAGGAGACTGTATATTCACTAGCTTTGCCACTTGTATCCGTAAATACTAAAGTAACTTGCTGCTGCCCCCCCCCGCTTGTTGTTGAGACTTCATCTTTGAAAGAAACTTCAACCTCTGTAACGTCTTGATATTCTTCAACAAACATATCAGCAGTTACCTCGTCATTTTCATAAACTTCAACATCTTTAACAACTGCTGTAGGTGCTGTCGTATCTACTACGTTTACCTTAACTGAATATTCCTTTTCATTGCAAATGAGCGTTACATGATAGCTTCCTATAGTTTGTAGTTCTTCTTCACTTAAGGTTGATTGAAAACTGGCTTCTACATCATCCTTATAATCCTCTTTAATGAAATCATTAATATCTAATTCAGATATTCCTGCTTCTACAGTAACTTCATCTTTAACAGGCACTTTCCACATATAAAAAGCATAACAAGCAATCAATACAAAAAAATCAAGAAAAATATTAATGTTTTTTTCGATTTCTTTAAAAAGTCCATATATCCCTCCTCGTATAATAAGTATAGTAAGATATATATCAGGTATATACCTTACA